>JAFGHG010000202.1 GCA_016939345.1 Candidatus Omnitrophota bacterium | reverse complement strand
GGTGGCCGAGCACGGCTTAAGGCGGCGGTTTGCTAAACCGTTGTGCGGTCGAAAGTCCGTACCTGGGGTTCAAATCCCCACCCTTCCGCCAAAATTTGCCTCAAGTCGAACCTTGGTAAATTTTGTCGAGATCTCGCCCTCCGGCTTAGCCTGAGAGGCGGATCCGCTAATTTTCTATTATCGATTCTCAGAATCCTGTATTTATTTGCTTATGCAAAAAAAAGTAAAAAAGAAAAAACCTGCCGATAAATATAAACTCCGTCCTTATTGCGAAATAACCATTAGCCGTCAAGGCAATATTCATATCGAACCATACAACAGCATAGTCGATAAGCTTATCAAGGGAAGTAAATCATTAAGGAGGTGTCCTTATTGTGGCTGAAGAAAAAACAACCCCAGATTACCAGAAAGAGATAGATATCCTTATCCGGGCCCGCTATCCCATACTTTATGTGGTGAGTTTTGAAGAGGAAAGGGTGCTGGAGCTTTTCTCGGACCTTGCTGCCCCCAGAAATAAAGAGATATTTGTCTGGACCGTGACCGGGGGTATAGCTAAATATGATGAGCCGGCAAAAGCTGATTCTTCAACAGCTGACCCTTTGGCTGCTTTAAATTTTATTGATAGGCAGAATAACCCGGCAATATTTATCCTAAAAGATTTCCATCCTTTTATGACTGACCACACCATTATCAGAAAACTCAGGGACCTGATCTATAAGCTGAAAAGCACTTACGCTACCTTAGTCATTGTTTCTCCGGTTTTGAGTGTGCCTGCAGAGCTTGAAAAAGACATCGTGATGGTAGAATTTGATTTGCCGGGAAAAGAAGAACTGGGCCGGCTTATGGATGAGATTGTCGAGGCCGTAAGTAAAAGCCATAATGTGAAGATTGACATCGAAGGTGATGTCCGGGATAAGCTGATTACGGCAGCCCTTGGCCTTACCTTAAACGAGGCTGAGAACGCCTTTGCCCGGGCAATAGTCGTCGATAAATGCCTGGGGCCAGAAGATGTTGATAAGATATTGACCGAGAAAGAGCAAGTCATCCGCAAATCAGGGATACTTGAGTATTACCGGACAAACGAGAATATCAAGAACGTCGGCGGCCTGGAACTGCTTAAGGATTGGATAAATAAACGCTCTCTTGCTTTCAGCGACAAGGCTAAAGATTTTGGCTTACCCAGGCCTAAAGGAATACTTCTTATAGGTGTCCAGGGCTGCGGCAAGAGCTTGACCTGTAAGTCCATTGCCAGTTTATGGAAGATGCCGCTTTTACGTTTTGATGTGGGCAGGGTATTCAGCGGAATAGTCGGCTCTTCAGAAGAAAATATGCGCCGGGCTATCAAAGCAGCCGAGTCAGTTGCTCCGGTAATATTATGGATCGATGAAATAGAAAAATCGTTATCCGGCGTCCAGAGCTCTAATTTTTCCGATGCCGGGACATCTGCAAGGGTGTTCAGTACATTTTTGACCTGGCTGCAGGAGAAGACCAAACCGGTTTTCGTAGTGGCAACCGCTAACAACATCGATATGCTTCCTCCTGAGCTTTTGCGAAAAGGCAGATTTGATGAGATATTTTTTGTCGACCTTCCTTCGCTTGACGAGCGCAAGGAGATATTTTCCATTCACATAGACAAAAGAAAGCGCGATAGTAAAAACTTTAATCTCGACCTGCTTGCGCAGGAGTCTGAAGGTTTTTCGGGAGCTGAAATAGAGCAGGCAGTGATCTCCGGCCTTTTTGAGGCTTTTGTAAGCGGAGCTGACCTTACCACAGCAGATATTTCTAAAGACCTGAAATCAACAGTCCCTCTTTCTAAGACCATGCGCGAAAGAGTGGAAGTCCTAAGGTCATGGGCCAAGACCAGGGCCAGGCCTGCCAGCTCTGATGATGCCAAGCCGCATAAGAGTTCCAGAAAAATTGAATTATGAGTGATAAATCTAACCGCTTTTTGCGTTTAGAACTTTTTTCAAAGCTAAATCAAGCCAGAGCAAATAAAAAGCTCAGCCGCTTTGAGCGCCTAGAGATAGACGGGCATAAGATAAAAATAGAGATAAAAGAAGCAGCCGCACCTGAAGAGAGAAAGTGCCCGCGCTGCGGAGCAGATATTAAACCGGGAAAAAATTCCTGCCGTGAATGCCTTTACGTCCTGGAAAGAAAACCGCAGAAAGAAGAAAAAATAAATCCCTGGAGCGATCTCTGCCCTGATTGCGGCAGGCTGATGAATAAGGCAAGCAGAATCTGTGAATACTGTTCTCAAAAAGAGAGGGAAAAAAAGCTTGAATCCTGGCAGGCCATATGCCCGGGCTGCTCAAGAGTAGTTAACAAGACTCAAGGGGCCTGTATGTATTGCGGCTGGCAGCTAACTAACCAGCCTGTAAAAAAAGCTGGACCAAAAAAAATAGAAAGAGCAGCTTTTACCAGCAAGACTATTTCGGTAAACGTAAACGGAGTGCGCTATAGTTCTACTGACCAGTATCTTCCTCCCGGGGTAAAAGATTTGATGAAGAAGATCGATGAGGAGGGATATTCAAAAGAAATCGTTGATGAATGGGTAAGAGAGAGTAAAACTCAAGATGATATGCTTGAAGCTTTTCAGCGTCAATCCCTTGAAGACCGCATAGTTTCGTTGCGTTTTACCATAGCCTGGCGGATAATTGTTGCTGTTATTTCGTTCATATTTTTCTTTGTATTTATGTTCCTAGCCCGTAGATAAAAATGGAGGTAAGTCATGTCATCCGGCGGAGGGATTGATTTATGTATTGTCAGTATTGTTGCGCTGATAAAAGCCATAAAAGATTTGAATCTTGCCCGTAAGGAGCTTGCTTATCAGCAAAACTGCAAAATGACCACGACTGAGGGCAAGGCCTACAATGTAGATGTAATGGTAAAAGACGATAATAACCGCCAGATAGGCTTTCAGAAGCAGAAAGACGGCACATGCAAAGTAATAGCTGATTCAGCCGGTTTGACCCCGGCCCAGTTAAAAAAACAAAAGTCTTTTATCAATAAGATAAGACAACGTTATGCTTACAATAAAATACTTGGTGAGTTGAAGAAAGAAGGTTATCAGCTGGTAGAGGAGAAAAAAGAGGCAAAAGATACTGTAAGGCTTTTAGCCAGAAGGTGGGTGAAATAATATGACAAGTAAACAGGAAATAGAAATACTTATCTCTGAGGAAGGCGATATAAAGTTTCACATAAAAGGCATAAAAGGAGCCAAGTGCCTGGAGCTGGTGAAAGTCTTAGAAAAAAAATTTGGTAAAGTCAAAGATTTGACTTTGACTTCTGAGTATTACGAGAAGGAAGATTTAAAAACAAAGCCTAAGCAGAAGCTGAAGCACTGATAGTTTTGCAAAACTTGCTATGAGTCAGTTATCGATTAATATCTTTCTATTTTTAGCCGGACTGGGGCTTTTGATCTTGAGTTCTGACTGGCTTATCCAGTCAAGTGTTAAGCTTTCTTTTATGTACAGATTAAGCCCTCTGTTTATCGGAGCTGTTTTGATCGCTTTTGGCACCAGTGCTCCAGAGGCCGGCGTAAGCATAATGGCATCTATACGTGATCAAAATGATATTGCTCTGGGAAATATCATAGGCAGCAATATCGCTAATATCGGCTTGATAGTGGGTTTGTGCGCCATGCTGAGGCCGTTTAGGGTATCAAAGAGCATGTTTAAGAGGGAATTGCCTTTGATGCTGCTGGCTGTACTGCTTTTGTTCTTATTGAGCCTGGATAAATTCATCAGCCGAATAGACGGCATTATGTTTCTGGTCTTGTTTTTATTCTTCTGTATTTTTGCTTATAAAGGAGCCAGGAAGGAATTTGACCATAACGAGATGAGTGATTTTACTTTAAGCAAAGTGCTTAAAAAAATAAATTCACCGGCTGCAGCCTTTTTTATCATACTGCTTTGCCTTATAGGAGTCATTTTTGCAGCTGATGTCATGGTCAGGTCCGGTTCAGCTATTGCCGAGATTTTCGGCGTCAAGCCCTGGATAATAGGTCTTACGATTTTTGCCCTTGGAACCTCATTGCCTGAGCTTGTTACTTCATTGAATGCTGTTTTTAAAAAAGCCCCTACCATAAGCATAGGCAACATAGTAGGAAGCAATATTTTTAATATCTTATTTGTCCTGGGTATAGCAGCCTTGATCAGGCCTATAGCCATTTCGCCTTCGTTGTTGAAGTTTGAGCTGCCGCTTCTTTTGATTTTCAGTTTTGCCCTCTTTACAGTTATGCTTACAGGGTTTACAATAAAGCGCTGGGAAGGGTTATTATTATTTGTTGGGTACTTATTTTTTTTAGCATTACTTTTTACTAGTTGATTATGGAATATCTAGCTTTTGCTTTAAAATACAGACCAAGAGATTTCGATGAAGTAGTCGGCCAAAAACATGTGGTGGGCTCGCTCAGCAATGCCATCATCAAAAAGAGGGTCCATCATGCCTATCTTTTCAGCGGCCCAAGAGGGGTTGGTAAGACTTCCATGGCCAGGATCTTGGCCAAGGCCCTTAACTGCCACAAAGGACCCACAGCCAAACCTTGCGGGCAATGCCCGAGCTGTCTTTCTATTGCCAAAGGCACATCCTTAGACCTGATAGAGATAGACGGAGCTTCAAACAGAGGTATTGACGAGATAAGGACTTTAAGGGAAAGCGTTAAGCTTTCACCTGCCGGCTCACGCTATAAAATATACATCATAGACGAAGTCCATATGTTGACCCAGGAGGCCTTTAATGCCTTGCTGAAGACCCTTGAGGAGCCTCCGGCCCATGTAAAGTTCATCTTTGCCACGACCCATCCTCATAAGGTCCTTCCCACCATACTTTCGCGCTGCCAGAAATTCCAGTTCAATCTTTTTACTCTTGAAGAAATAGTCCTGAAGCTGAAAAAGATAACCAAATCTGAAGGTTTAAAGATACAAGAAGACCTGCTTTATACTATAGGCCGTGCGGCCGGGGGGAGCATCCGTGATGCCGAAAGCCTGCTTGACCAGCTTGTTCCGATAATCCTGGAAAAGGGCTCACTTGATGATGTTTTTGGTTTTTTAGGGATCATAGATGAGAACAGCCTAAACAATATGCTTCAATTTACAATAGAAGGCAATTTGGAGCAAGCCTTGAGTTTTATCGACAGCATTGTAAATGACGGCAAAGACCTTGGTGTTTTTATCAATTATTTTATTGAACACCTGAGAAACCTTCTTCTTGCCAAGGTTAGTAACAAGACCTTTGCTCAATTGAGCGATGTTTCGCCTCAAACCAAGGAATTTATACTGCAGCTTTGTAAAAAAATAGAAACCGGCCAGGTGTTAAGGTTAATAGACTTATTATTGAAAGCAAAAGATACCTCGAGCAGGTTAAATACAGTCAGGATACCTTTTGAGCTTGCCTTGATAAAATTTATCCTGAAAGCCGAAGATCTTCCTGTCGATGAAAGCCCTAAGCCTGCATCAGGGGATAAGACAGAAAAACGAGAATCTGGAAAAATTTCAGGAGCAAGGCAGGGGCATACAAGCATTGAAAAATCAGATAGAAAGCCTGCCAGGCCTGGCGAAAATTTATCGTTGAAAAGCAAGGAGCAAGATGATTTTGAAAAGGCAATTGAGACCATAGTCCTGGATATAGAAGATTCTCGTGTATCAGATAAAGACGAGGCTGTAAAAAAGGAGCCTGAACCTGAAGAGCAAACTGAACCTGACGACTTATTGCTTGCGGTTATAAAGCAGAACTGGAGAGAAAGTTTAAATCATATGCATAAGACCAGGGCTGCCATATCATCGCACTTGTCTTTTGCCCGGCCGGTATCATCAAGAGGCAAGGTGGTTGTTATAGCCTTTAAACCCGGTGATTGTTTTCATAAAGAGATAGTAGAAAGCGTAAAGAACCTGCGTTTTATCGAAGGTGTATTCTCAAATATTGCCGGCAAAGAGGTAGGGGTAAAATTTATTTTACAAGAAACGGTCCGGGACCAGGAGCTTGAACTCGAAGACCCGGGGGATGAAGAGAACACATCGTCTGCCTTAGAGAATAATATAGGAGGCGATGATGAGTTCTTGAATGAGCTCCTTGATACCTTCGGCGGCAAATTCCAATCAGAAGAATAATAAGATGAAATTCCAAATAACAAATTCCAAATTACAAATAAACTCTAAATCCCAAATACCAAATGACCAAAAAAATACTTTTGTTTGGAATTTCGGCGATTGGAGATTATTTAGAATTTGGTGCTTGGTGTTTGGGATTTGGAGTGCATATGGGATTCAGTAAGATATTTCACGATCTAGTCAAGAATTTTTCGAAATTCCCGGGCATCGGTAAACGGAGCGCCGAGCGCATGGTGTTTCATCTGCTTAAGATGAAGCCTGAGGAAGTAAGAGGCCTGGCCCATAACATAGAGGAGATCCATAATCACATAAAACCCTGTAAATTCTGCAATAACTTTTCGACTAAAGATGTCTGCTCTATCTGCGAAGACCCCAAAAGAGAAAAAGATGTTATATGTATAGTAGAAGAACCAAAAGATATCATGGCCATCGAAAAAACTTCCCGTTACCGAGGGCTTTATTACTGTCTGCTTGGCTCGATTTCTCTTGTGGAAGGCATAGACATAGAGAACCTGAATTTACGCAAACTTATCAACCGCATCGAACAGGGAAAGATAAAAGAAGTAATAATCTCAACTGACCCCGATAATGACGGCGAGCTCACTGCCCAGTATCTTATCCAGGAGCTTTCCCGCTACCCGATAAAATTATACCGCATAGCCATTGGCATTCCTTTAGGCACCCAGATAGAATATATTGACTCCGCTACTTTAGGCCAGGCAATGGCCGAGCGAAAAATAATTGCCCAGTTTTTTTACTTCTTTTATTAAATTAATAGGATTTTTAGAAATATTGTTTTTTTATTGGGCATATATATGAATAAAATGTCTTTCGTCGTATTGATGCTTGTGATTATTTTAGGTATAACGGTTTTATATCTGGCATCTGAGAATAAGGCTTTTGGCAAAGAGGGGGGGAACATGAAAGAAAAATATAAGCAGGCAGTTTTTGCCGGGGGTTGTTTCTGGTGTATAGAAGCAGTTTTTGATAATTTACCGGGAGTGGAAAATGCAGTATCGGGTTATATGGGGGGAGACAGGACCAATCCCAGCTACCAAGAGGTGTCAACCGGCCGGACCGGGCATTATGAAGCTGTCCATGTTATATACCGGCCCGGTGAGATAAGCTACAGAGACCTGCTTGATGCGTTTTGGAAGAATATCGACCCTACAGATGACGGCGGCCAGTTTGTCGACCGCGGCTCGCAATACCGTACAGCTGTTTTTTACTATGACAGCGAACAAAAACGCGAAGCAGAGGAATCAAAAAAGGAACTGGAGCTTTCAGGCAGATTCGATAAACCGATTGTCACTCAGATTTTGAAAGCAAAAGAGTTTTATAAGGCCGAAGATTATCATCAGAATTTCTATAAGCGCTGCAGACTGCGCTATAAGGCTTATGATGAAAATTCCGGACGTGGGCAGTTTATAGCCAAGACCTGGAAAGAAGCTGAGGCCGATAAACACGAGCCGTTAAGCAAGACCTATTCCAAACCTTCACAGGCTGAGCTTAAAAAGAAGCTTACACCGCTGCAATATGATGTTACCCAAAAAGAAGCTACTGAAAGGCCTTTTGATAATAAATACTGGGATAATAAAGAACCAGGTATATATGTTGATATAGTCTCAGGCGAGCCATTGTTCAGTTCTCTGGATAAATATAAATCAGGAACCGGCTGGCCCAGTTTTACCACACCTTTAGAGCCGGAGAATATAGTGGAAAGTATTGATAGAAAATTATACATGGCCAGGACAGAGGTAAGAAGCAAGATTGCAGATTCTCATTTAGGCCATGTTTTTTTAGACGGCCCTGAACCCGCCGGCCTTCGCTATTGCATAAATTCGGCAGCTTTAAGGTTTATTCATAAAGATGACCTGGAAAAAGAAGGATACGGAAAATATAAAGAGCTTTTTGAGTGATTTTTAACGAGTTTTATGAAATGATCCCGCATCGTTGAGAGTTAATCTATTCATAATGCATATTTATGCGCATAAGGGTTTGTCTGTTTTTAACGCTGAAGCAGGCTTTATCGAAATAAGGCCTGCCCATGCGCACAGCATTGTTTGAAACTGACAGGCCTTCTCTTGGTTTGGGAAAGGGGAATTTGCGAAAATCAAGTTTTTCATTTTGGTTTTTGTCATGGTAAACAAATAAGGCATAAGTATCGCTGTAAGGGATATTATCAAAACTTATCCTGGCTATTTTTTCTGATACTTCGGCTGTTTTTGCCTGAAAAACCTCTTTTGCCTTAAGCCATGTGTCTTTGCTGTTATAAAGGGCAAAAAAAAGCTTGCCGCCCTGTTCAAAATGCACACCGTCTACTTCCACCGTAAGAGAGCCGGTATATATTTCCTGCTCAGGTTTTTCATCGAAGACCTGCAGAGCTTCTAATGTGTCTTCATCATCCTGGCAGCGCCATCCAGCCAAAGTCCCAAAAATGGGCGATGATATCATAAGGAATATTAAAATTGCTTTTTTCATTTTTTGACCGCTATTATTCTAACAGAAATGATTAAAAAGTGAAGAAGCTCATGCAAGCCTAAGTTTTAATTGAGGTTTTTATTTTAGCAGTTATAATTTTTATTATGGAGCAAGAGAGAGCGCGCAAGATAAATAACAATATAACAAACGGTACCTTGAAATATTCTATCTGGAAGCTGGCTCTGCCTTTAATGGTCGGCGCGCTTTTACAGAATCTGTTCAGCCTGGTCGACCTTTTCTTTGTGGGCAGGCTGGGTTATATAGCTGTGGCCGCCTTATCTATAGCCGGAGTCATTATCTCTGTGATAATGCTGGCAGCTATAGGTATTTCTGTAGGCACAACAGCATTGGTTGCCCACTTTATAGGAAAAAAAGATTATGATTCGGCTGATAATACCTTATTCCAAACTATTCTAGTCAGTTTTTTTTGTTCTTTGTTGATGATAGTTATTGGTATTTTCGCCACAGAACCCTTGCTTCGTCTGTTCGGCGCACATCCTGAAGTGATTCCCGGCGCCGCCAGCTATTTAAAGATAAGTTTTATCTGGTCTATTTCTATATTTCTGTTCATAGGTTTAAACCAGGCCTTAAGAGGCTCGGGTGATGCGGTTATACCGCTTAAAGTCCTGGTCATCGCCAATATTATCAATATCGGCCTTGATCCTTTGCTGATTTTCGGCCCGGGTTTTTTTCCCAGGATGGAGGTTGCCGGTTCTGCCGCAGCAACTGTAATAAGCCGGATGATAGGCGTGATTATTCTTCTGAGGCACGTTGCATTCGGCAATTCCAGCCTTCATTTAAACAGAAAAACATTTAAAATCAATTTTCCGATTATTATCAGGATGATAAAGATCGGTTTCTTTGCCTCAGTCGAAGTTTTCATGCGCCAGATCTCACTTCTTCTCCTGCTCAGGCTTGTCACTTCTTTTGGCCCGGCTTGCCTTGCGGCCTATGGCATAGCCATTCGCCTGCGTATGACTGTAATGATGCTGGGCTTTGGCATGGGCATTGCCTCGGCTGTCCTTATAGGCCAGAATATGGGGGCAGGCAATCCCAAGCGGGCAACTTCAGCCGGGTTTAAAACCTTAAAGTATTACGTGATTATGGTCGTGCCGGTAGCAGTATTGTTCTTTATGTATTCACATCAGATAATTTCTGTTTTTAATAATAATCCGGAAGTGGTTAAGCTGGGAAGCAATCTGCTTCGTTTTATAGCCGTTACTTTACCCTTTTTAGCCACAACAATTATATTGGGTAGAGGAGTAAACGGCGCCGGAGATACCATTGCTCCGGCTATCATGACCGCTATAGCTCAGCTGGGCCTGCGCATCCCGGTGGCTTATATGCTTGTTTTTATTTTCAAACTGGGGGTTGACGGCATATGGCTGGGAATAAATGCTTCTGATGTCTGCCAGGCTCTGGTAATGCTTTGGTATTTTAAGAGCGGTTTTTGGCAGAAAAGATATCAAAAACACCGGGAAATACTTGAACAGGATCCGGCTATCTCTTACAACTTGAAAATATAAGTATACATTTTTCTGATGAAAACCTTAAAGAATTGCTTGAACTACATTAAACAGATAGCCGGTAATAATTATAGCCGTAGCTGTTACTGCAAAAAATATTGCTATTAGCTGTAATTTCATTGCCCGCCTTAAGATTACTGCCTCGGGAAAACTTAAGGCAGCTGTTGCCATCATAAAAGCTAATGCTGTTCCTAGGGGAACGCCTTTCTTAAACAAAACAACCGCGATCGGCACAATTGCCGCACAGCTTCCATACATCGGTACCCCTAAGACAGTTGCCAGGATAACTGAAAAAGGGCCGGTTTTATTTATCAGGTTGTGGATGGTTTCTTCAGGAATATAGTTATGTATAAACGCTCCTATGCCAACACCCAACAGCACCCATAACCAAAGCTTTTTGGTAATTGATTTTGCCTCATCTACGGCAAAAATTATCCTTTGTATCAACCCCTTATAGACTTTATCTTTTGTCTGCTGTTTATCTTCGCTGACAACACCTTTGACAAGATATTTCTCTAATCCCATTTTGCCTAAAACCATGCCTGATGCAACCCCTATCAATATCCCGCTTAATACATACAATAAGGTGATTTTCCATCCGAAAAATCCAAGCATTACTATGACTAAATATTCGTTGATTAAAGGCGAAGTGATCAAGAAAGAAAAGGTGACACCCAAGGGTATCCCGGCCTCTAAAAAGCTTAAAAAAATGGGAATGGATGAACATGAACAAAAGGGAGTTATTGAACCAAAAATAGAGGCAAAAAGATTGGCAAATGCCTTTTTCTCGCCGATCCAGACTTTTATTTTGTTCTGGGATATATAGCTTCTGATAAAACCAATGGCAGCTATCATAAAAAAAAGAAGCAAAAGTATTTTGATCGAATCATATAAAAAGAAATTTATTGCTGCCCCCAGCCTTGAATCCGGGCTGAACCCAAGCAGAGAATGAACAAGCCAATCTATAGCTGGCTGCAGCATGATTTTCCTTTATTATTGGAGCAAGATTTTTCTTTTGCATTTTTTTCCATTTTCCTGTCTAGGTTCTCAACCAGCCTTGCTAAAAAACTTTTCTTTTTTTGCGGATTTTTCATTTATACCTCCTTAAACTTACAACATCCGCCTTCGATTTTGACCGCTTTTATGTTAACAAAGGCATCAGCTATTTTTCTGTGGGCTGATTCAAGGATTCTTGAGATGGTGGAGCGGTGGACTTTCATCTGTTTGGCAACCCGGTTTTGATTCAGCCCTTCTAAATCAGCAAGGCGTATTGCCTCAAATTCATCAATGGTTAAATTAACACCTTCAAGATTTCTATTTTTTTTGCAGAGGGGCCGGAAACACCTTTCTCCCGGCTCACACTTAACCCATCTTGTTTTTTTCGGCCTCATCTTGAGCCTCCTTGATTATGCACATATGTGCATTATAGATTAGAAATTTATTTTGTCAATAGAAAAAGTCCGGCATTTTACAGACCATTATTTTTTTATGAGGCCGCCTGTCCGGGAGGGAGATTTTTGCAGGTTTTTTAATGATTTATGTGATGCTGTTTAAGTGAAGCAGCAGTAGACTTATCAGCTCTTTATGGATATATTAAAAATTTCAAACCTATAAACCCCAAAAGGACAGCGATTACTAAACGAAATGACTTTTGGGGAATAAAGTTGACAATTTTTTTTGCTGTAAATGCTCCGATAAACGACAAGGGAACCAAAAAAAGCAAAAGAATTAATAGATATTTATTTAGCGTCATGCCCCCAGTAAGGTATTTTGTTATTCTTGAAATGTCTATGAAGAAAGCTATCATGCCTGCAGAATAAATGTATGTTTCTTTCGGCAGATCATATGCAGAAAGAAACGCTCCTCGTATTGCTCCGCCGACCCCAAAAATACCTGCAAAAAAACCGGATAATGAACCACCGATAACGGAGGATATGTTTGTTTTTGGTATTTTCCATTTTTGCTTCATAAACAGATAGACCACATAGAGTATCAGGAATATGCCTAGTAATTTTTTTAAGGAAACAGCAGGGATCGTCAATGTTATTGAGGCACCAAGATAACTCATGATAATGCCTGGGATCCCAAATGCAGCTATAAGCTTCCAGTTTGCGCCTTTTTTAAATAAAATGATTTTCCATATATCCCCGCAAAGGTGTATTATGGCAACAAAAAGCAATACTGTGGGTAGGGGGTAAAATAGCGTCATAACCGGGATCATTATAGTGGATATTCCAAAGCCGCTGATGGTTCCAATTATTGCTGCGAGAAAAGTAAAAATTGATAAGATAACTGCTTGATAAACCATGTTTAACTGTTTTTATTTATTTTGTGTATTAGCAATATCTCACTGATTTTACCATTACTTATAAAATTATAAAAGCATTAAAACAAAGGAGCTCTTGCAGTCAAGAATATTAGGCTCTCTCCGCCAAAAATAGTTTGCGAAAAAAAACTCTTTTTTTTCGAAAGGAGGGATTTTTAGCAAAGCTTACCGTGTTGGACTAGGTTTGCAACTATTTATTAGTTGGGGATTCGATGAACTTTGATAGTTTTTCTAAAAGACTCGCAG
>JAFGHG010000201.1 GCA_016939345.1 Candidatus Omnitrophota bacterium | reverse complement strand
CATATAAGCAGGTTTCATCCAGACTATAAATTTTATAATTATGCTCCTACTGATACGGAAGTCTTAAGGAAAGCTTTCAAACTCGGCAGAAGTGCTGGTTTAAATTATATTTATCTGGGCAACGTAAGAGAAGGCAATGATACTTATTGCCCGAATTGTCATAAGTTGTTAATAGAGCGCTATTTTTACGATATCCAGAATTTTAAACTGAAAGATGGCTTTTGTCCTTTTTGCCGGAGGAAGATAGATGGGGTTTTTTGCCAGGCCAGATAGCTATAAAATGATTTTTGCAGCCTTAATCCTTGCATTATTTTTTAATTTTTCTTTTTTTTCCTATTCCCAGGATAAAAAAGAGACTCTGGGAGAGGCCATGGTCAGGTTAAGCCATACTTTTCGACCTCAGTCTGGTCCCGGGGATTTTGATTTTGTAATTACCCACGATGGAATATTCCGCAGGTACAATGTTCATGTTCCCAAACAATACACAAGGTATGACAAAAGCAGGGCTTTGCCGGCTTTGCTGGTCTTTCACGGAGGAGGCGGAAATGCGCAGTCAAGCATTGAGTTTTTTTCTTTAAACGAAAAGGCTGATAAGGAAGGCTTTATGGTGGTTTATCCTGAGGGCACAGGAAAGCTTATAAGAGGCTTAGCCATGGGCAGCTGGAATGCCGGGGAATGCTGTCCTCCGGCCAGCGACGATAAAATAGATGATGTAGGATTTATTAACGGTCTTATCAATAAGCTTTTGGATGATTTTAATATCGATCCGAAGAGGATTTATGCTGCCGGGCATTCTAACGGAGCACTTATGGTTTACAGGCTTGCCTGCGAGCTTCCTGATAAGATCGCAGCTATAGCCGCATGTTCTGCGCATGATGCATTCCCTCAGTGCCGTCCTTATCATGGGGTTCCGGTTTTGCATATCCACGGAACTGCCGACTCCTGCGCTCCCTATGAAGGAGGTGAATGCGGCGGTTGTTTTGCCAGGTTTTTAAGCCTTTCTGGGATCGGTTTGCGGAATGTAAACTGGAAATGTTCTTCCGTAGAGGATTATGTTTTTTTCTGGAAAAAACTTAACTACTGTTCTGATGACCAGGCTGTTATTTACGAAAATAAAAATGCCCGCTGCATTTCTTATAATGATTGCCTTAATGAATCGGAGGTTGTCCTTTGTACCGTAGAAGGCATGGGCCATTATTGGCCCGGAGAAATCAGCAGCATGGGGGCTTGCAAGTCAGATGCCGATAGTGAGTTATGTTTTAAGTGGTTAAAGGTCATGGGTAAGCCAAACAGCGACTTGATAGCAAACGATATCATTTGGGATTTTTTCAAAAGACATACCTTAACCTGGTCTGAGTGAGATAGTTGCGCAAAATCCTTTTAAAAATAATGTCTTGTCCCTCTTCGAACAATATTATATAATAAACTCTATTATCTACTTACTTAAATGATACTTGAATACAGCCCTAAATTATTGCCTGAAGAAGTCCCTGAGTTTACAAAGGATATCCTTTCCAAACTAAAACCATTCTGCACTGATTCGGACCTTCTTTTTGATATTAAGCTGGCTTTGGAAGAAGCGCTTATCAATGCAGTAAAATACGGAAATAAGTCGGATAAAGAAAAATGCGTTTTTGTCAAGATCGAAGCCACAGATCAAGAGCTGGTAATTGAGATAAAAGACCAGGGCCAGGGTTTTGATTTTAATAATGTAGCATCGCCGACATCCCAGGATAACCTGGAAAAGCTTTCGGGCAGGGGGGTGTTTTTGATAAAGAATTTTATGGATAAGGTAGAGTACTTTGATAAAGGCAGCAAGATAAGGATGGTAAAAAGCCTTATTCAAGATAAAAAGTTGATATAAAGATTACTGTCTCATTCAAGGAGGTAGATAATGAAAGTATCCAATCTCAAAAAATCAGATTGCACGATATGCAGCATCGAAGGAGAGATTAATTTAAACACCTCGCCTGACCTGCGAAAAGCCTTTGAGGAATTTTCCCGGCAGAATATAAAAAAGATCATCATAGATTTTGAACAGGTTCCCTATATCGACAGTTCAGGATTAGCCACTTTGATAGAGCTTTTTCAGAGGATGAAAAAGATTGACGGAAAACTGAGGATTTGTTCAGTCCCCGAGAAAGTCAAGAACGTATTTGAGGTCACTAAATTACATAAGCTTTTTGAGATATATGATGACCAGGAAAGCGCTTTGGAGGGTTTTTAAATAAGTTATGGTTTCTTCTCTTGGTTCTTCAATCATCGCCATATACCGTTCGGTTGTCGGAGTGCTGACTCTTTTCGTGAATATACTCTACTGGATTTTTATCGGACCCTTTAAAGGAAAAGTTGCCAGCCGCCAGAGTATTTTTTATCAATGTATTTTTGTGGGCTTGCGTTCGGCATTGATAGTTTTTTTTGTAACTATTTTTACAGGAATAGTCCTGGCTATGCAGTCGGCCTATCAGCTTGAAAGAATGGGTGCAACCCTTTACGTAGCCGCACTGGTGGCTGTGTCTTTGTGCCGGGAATTAGGCCCGGTCTTGACTGCACTGGTTATAGCCGGACGGGTAGGCTCGGCTATAGCCGCAGAGCTGGGTACTATGAAGGTCAGCGAACAGATAGAAGCATTGCAGCTCATGGCCATAAATCCTGTGCGGTTTTTGGCTGTTCCCAGGTTCCTGGCTCTTTTTTTCATGCAGCCCTGCCTTACGGTCCTGGGCAATATTTCCGGTATGATCGGCGGACTTTTAGTAGGAACAGGCAGCCTTAAAATAAATTCCGACCTTTACATCCAGACCACTTTTAACTACCTGGAATTAAAAGACATATATACCGGTCTGATTAAATCTTTTGTTTTCGCCATGGTAATAGCCCTTATTGGCTGCTATGAAGGTTTGAATACAAAAGGAGGAGCCGAGGGTGTTGGCAAGGCTACTACCCGGAGCGTGGTCATAAGTTTTATACTGATAATTTTGGCTGATTGCGTGCTTACTTCGATATTCTATTTTTCTGAGATGTAGTCATGGAAGAAAAAGAAGTCATAATATCATTAAGGAATGTGTCCAAATATTTTCAGGGTAAAAAAATTATAGATAATATCAGCCTTGATATATACCGTTCAGAGACTTTTGTCATAATGGGCTGTTCCGGCTCAGGCAAGAGCACTCTGCTTCGGCTTATGACCGGAGTCATCGAGCCTGACGAGGGCAGCGTTATCATCAAAGGCAAGAATATAACCGGTATATCGGTTGAGGAGCTTGACGATGTAAGAAGGTCTTTTGGCATGCTTTTTCAGTATTCAGCACTGTTAGATTCCTTGACTGTCGAAGAGAATGTTTCTTTGCCCTTACGCGAGCATACAAAATTAGCTGAAGATATTATCAGAATAATTGTCAAGATGAAGCTTTCGCTTGTCGGTTTAAGAGGCTATGAGTCCTACTATCCTTCCCAGATTTCCGGCGGTATGCGCAAGCGCGTAGGTTTAGCCAGGGCAATAGCTCTTGATCCGGCTATTGTATTTTATGATGAGCCGACATCAGGACTTGACCCGGTCGTAGGAGGGGTGATAGATAAGCTTATTAAAGACCTCAGCTCAAAACTGCTTATAACTTCGGTAGTTGTGACCCATGATATGCAGAGCGTTTTCAACATAGCCGATAGGGTGGCTATGGTCCATAAGGGCCAGGTTGTTATCGTAGGAGATGTGGCTACAATTAAGAACACAAAGAACCCTTATGTCCAGCAATTTATCAATGGTAAGCCCCACGGGCCTATAGATTTTTTTAAAGAAGATATCGGGATAAAAGAATTCCTGGAATTATAAATGCAAAAGTTTCAAATTCGAAATACGAAATCCGAAACAATATTTAATGACATAAATTTAATGTTACAAACAAAAGCATATAATTTTGAAAATTAGAATTTGTTTCGGATTTCCTGCCTGCCGGCAGGCAGGCGAGATTAGATATTCGAATTTAAATATGCGCAGAAGTAAGAATATAGCGGAGGGTAAAGATGAAAAAATTGACTAATGAGTTTAAAGTCGGCCTGTTCTTTTTGGCCTGCATCCTTGGCCTTATTTATATCACTTTCAGCACCGGCAAGGTTGATATCAAAAATGAAGGATATAATCTTTATGTAGTTTTTAATGAAATAGCCGGTCTTGATACCAAAGCTCCGGTAATGCTCAACGGCCGGGAAGTCGGAAAAGTCGAGGATATAACCATAACCAATGAAGCTGACGAGACCAAGATAACTTTGAAGTTGTGGCTGGCTAAAGAAGCAAAGGTGAGGGAAGGCGCCAAGGCATCTATCAAGACCTTGGGCCTTATGGGAGAAAAATATATACAAATTACCTCTGCAAAGGGCACTGGATTTTTAAAGCCCAACGCTACTTTGATTGGAAAACCCTACATGGATCTGGATGCGCTCATGGACGAGGCTCTGGACATAACAGATGATATAGGCGTCTTAGTAAATAATGTCAACAGCCTGACGGATGAAGTCAAAAAACTTTCTATTAATCTTAATCATACCGTTGAAGGCAATCAAGATAAGATTTCCCAGATAGTAGACAATCTGGAAACTACTTCCAAGAATATGGAAGAATTCACAGAGGACATAAAGAGGCATCCCTGGAAATTGCTTTATAGAAACAAGGATTCAGCCCCGGCAAAATAAGATATTTGACAATCTTTAACCAGGAGTTAGCTATGAAAAAAAGTATCTTGTTTTTGTTTGTTTTTCTTCTTTTGGGTAATTTCTCTCTTTTTGCCCAGGTT
>JAFGHG010000200.1 GCA_016939345.1 Candidatus Omnitrophota bacterium | reverse complement strand
GGTTTTGAGTATTGGAGGTTTGTGTATTTGCTCTATCCTGCTGAATCTGGCCCCAGTCTGAAAAATCCCTGTCCTGAGGGGTGAATTCTTGTTTCTGGCTCTTATCGATATCAACTCTCATCTGGATAAGCTTATTGCGCCATTGGGAAAAATCTTTTTCCTGATCGAGAATTGCTTGATTTTCATTATAGATAACATGATCTTTTCCGTCATTAGAAAGGAAATAATCTTTATCAAAAACTTCTCCGTCATCTTGAGATTCGTTTTTTGTGTCTTTATTCAGCTCAGTGCTGTATTTTGTCCGGGTAATACCTGGTATATTTTTTTGCAATTGATAAGAAAAATTATCTATACCTGTCTGGGCATCAGGATTGTATAATTCTGAACTAAAACCAGAGGTGGTAGAAGAGGCTTGCCATCTCCTGCTGCCTTCTTTATTATCAGAAATTCTGCCGTCAAAAGCAGGTTGAGGCTTTTCATAATGATATATGGCCTGGTTTTGTTTTGAATTTCCCTGAAAATTATCTTCTTGATTAGAATTATCAGGTATAAAATCCTGGCCCAAGCCCTGATCTTGATGCTGACTAACTGCAGGATCGTATTCAAAAGGATAATGCTCAGTATCATAATAAAACTGCTCACTGGCAGGATTATACTTTAAAATATTCTGAGAAAATACACTTATTGAAAAAATCAAGAAAAATAGGGCTAGAATATAAGATTTCACATTGCCTCCCCTTTTGCAAAGCAAAATACTGCTCTATCTTTAAAATATATAATATTATTAGAGTGGTTTCAAGATTTTAAAATATTATTTTGAAAACGCTTACAGTTATGATTTTTGGCTGGAAACCGCTGCCAAGTTCAAGAGCGGCTGCTTATAAAATCCACAAGCTCCTGGTCAAAAGAATAGAATTTGACACCAGTAGCATATATTATATCTTTTGGCACCCTTCGGGAATATACAACTTCACCGTCTATTTTTATATTAGCAGGCAAAACAGGTAATCTTATTATCAGCTCCAAGGCTTGCCCTTTTTGGTATTTTTTCCTTGTCAGCAAAAGTATTCCCTGATTGCTTAAATTCTCACTTTGGCTTAAATCAAAATCTTTTTCTTTTGTCCTGCAGCTTACCAAAAGGCTGGCAGATACTCTTGGAAATTTTCTTCTTTCCGGGCCTTTATAAGTGTTCATGACATACCTCCTCCAGCATTGCTATCCAAAACCTTTCCTTTAATAATATTCCAGACCAGTAAAACCGAAAGGATATGGGTTTTTTCTGAATATTTGACTTTACCTGTAGTTTGCCAATTGCTGTTAGATAGCCTTTCATCGATTTTTTTATCTATGCTATCAGCCAAGTCCAATGGAACATTGCTAAAAGTCACATAACAGCCTTTACCTTTTATCTCGGGATAATTGTCTGAATCTAGGTCAAAAGCTTCTGAGGTTTCGATAAAATTCTCTATCCGGATTATTCCCGGATACATATAGACTCTTTTTAAAAACCTTTCCTCGATATAGGGACCGTTCCAGCTAAGCATAGTAGAAGTATCTACTTCATAATTGGCCGGATTTGCTATAAGATTATGGGCAAGAAAATTACTATAAGCAACATCAAAATGTTCTCGGGGATATTGACCGATATCAAATGCGTATTGTTGACAGGATTCTTTGAATACCTCTATAAGTTCAAAAAGGTCATCACTCTCTTTTGTTTTTTTGTAAAGGTCAAATTCTCTTACAGACAAAATAAGTGTAATAAAACTAATAACCGCTATTATGGTTATCTTAAATTTGGGCGGCATGCTTTTCTGGTTTTATGTCTACATTATATCATGTTTTGATATTTAACAAATAAACCTCGGCAGAAAATACCTGCTTGAAAAAATCTATTCTAGGGCTTAAAATGATTTAAAAATCAAGGAGGTTGATGACATGCCAATCATAGCTGGTATACCGGTAATAGTGATAATCCTGCTTATGGCGCTCTTTCCTCTGCTTTGGCTCTTAACTCTTATTTCTGCTCTTTCAGCAAAAAACGAAGACCCGGTAGAAAAACTAACCTGGGTCTTGGTAATCATACTTCTGCCTGTTATAGGAGCTATAATCTACTGGATCTTAAAAGGCGGGGTCGTTGCCAGAATAATATTTCTTACTCTCTTGATAGCCATGCTATTTTATATCTCATTCTGGCTTTGTGTTACTTTGCTCTAAATTGAAAGCATTATTTTTTCCTGTTGCCTAAAACATAATGCAGATAAACATCATCGGCCTTATTCAGGCGGCGGCTGACCTCTCTGGCAATGTTTAAGACTATCATAAGATAGGCGTCTTTTTCTTCTTTATATAAACTCAGCATAGCCTGGCCCGATAAAACCAGCAGCTCCGACTTTTCAATGGCTATGGCATTTGCGGTATGAGGCTCGATACCTATAAGCGAACTCTCGCCAAAGCAGTCTCCTACGTCAAACTCGATTAGCTCTAAGCTTGTCGTTTCCTGTTCTACGTAGATCTTGACCTTTCCTGATTTGACTATATAGATATAGTCCGGGGACTCCCCCTGGCAGAATATTATCTCATCTTTTTCGTAAATAAGCTTTTTCAATACTTTAAATACCGCATAAAGCTGCTTTTCGCTTAAACCTCCAAAAAGAGCTATTCTATTCAAAATAGCAATTACATTCTCAATGTCAGTAACCGGAAACAGTATTTTTTTCTTATGCATATAAAAAACGCCTCAAATAAAAGTCTTCATTAAGATATTAATATTGCATATATTTTTTAGGGTCATAAGCATCTTTCATCATCTGCTCTTTCTGCTGGTTGATCATCATGCCTTCATTTATCCCTCTTTGCATTTCTGCATCCCCGAAACCGTAATAGTTCTTTGTTTTTTCGGTTTTCGAAGACTTATATTTTGCCTTTTCAGCCTTAGCCTGGCTTTCACGGCAGGTTTCTATAAACTGGACTATCTCTTCTTTTTCTTCTAACGATACATATGGCAGAGCATACTGGGCAAAACGTATAGCATTATTATAATCTTTCTTTGAATATAAATTTTTTGCTTTATCTAGGTATTTATAGGCTTCGGGATTGGTCTTAACCTCTATCTTTGGTGGTTCTTTCGTTTCTACCGGTTTTCTTGAAAAAATTTTTTTGATTTTCTCAAAAAAAGTAAGCTCTTCTTTTTCTTCCTTAGGCGGCTCTTTCTGCATTATAAAGCCGGTAGCATCTACCTTGCCTATAGTGTACTCCTTTGAATCCACGACTATTGAATCGTCTTTTATAGCAGTAAGCGTTCCCCCGCAGACAGAATCGTTGATTCTGTAGATCTTGCCGTTTACTATGGCTGAATCTCCCAGCAACCCTTCAACCTTGCATTCCTGGCCATAGGCATTTGCCAAAAGGAAAATCATAAAAATAAAAAACATAAATTTCATAATCAGCCCCCCTCCTCCTTTTATTAATAAACATTAAAGGGTACCGTATTATATTCTACACAGTTATAAATATCAGTCAAAAAGAAAAACCCTCTTATCTTTTAAGATAAAAGGGTTTTTAATATCATAAGGGATTAAACCGCTTAACCCCAGAATGGTTCTATTTGGCTTTCTCTTGATAAAGATGAACATCGGTCTGAGGAAAAGGTATGGTGATACCGTTTTTCTCAAGCTCTATTTTGCCCTTTTCCAAAATATCAAAATATACATCCCAATAGTCACCCGGCTTTACCCAGGGCCTGCAGACTAAATTAACGCTGCTATTGCCTAATTCTGATACAGCGATGACCGGTTTAGGATCTTTTAGTATTCTTTGGTCATTTTCAACGACCCTCAGAAGGGCGTCTTTTGCGGTTTTTATGTCATCTTCATAGGAAATTCCAAAAATAAGGTCAACCCTCCTCTTTTCAATATCAGAAAAATTTGAGATTATCCCCCCGGTTATCTGGGCGTTGGGTATTACAATCCGCCTGTTATCTGGATGGTTAAGAACTGTATTAAAAAGCTGGATTTCAACGACTGAGCCCATAGTCCCAGCAGCTGTTATGAAATCTCCGGTCTTGAAAGGCTTGAAAATAATCAACATTACTCCGGCTGCAAAGTTAGCCAGCGAGCCCTGAAGAGCAAGGCCAACCGCCAATCCAGCAGCTCCCAAAATAGCGATAAAAGAAGTTGTCTGTATCCCGATCTTGTTTAAGGCAGCTATAATAACAAATACAAGCAGGCCGACATAAGTCATGTGTTTGGAAAAAGCAGCGAGAGATTTGTCGACGTTTGCCTTAATAAGTACTTTTTCAATAAGACCGGAAAGGATTCTTGCTATCCATTTACCTACAACAAAGATAAGTATGGCAGCAATTATATTAATACCGTAAGTCAAGAAGTACTCGTAAAGCTTATCGATAATTTTTTCCATATCTATCTCCTTTCTTTCACTATTTTTTTAATGTATATTTTCGATTGTAAATCGATATTCTCAAAATATCATTTATGCACCATCATGAAGGATGATGCAATTGGAACCATGGACACATCAGGCAATAATCGAATTCTCTCTTTTTTTTCGGCTTAAACGATGTTTCAAAAGACCAACAGTTGTATTGCGGGATGATTGTGCAGGCAGGACATTTGCTTTTTTCATTATCAGAACAGCCCCAGTAATCTGAACAATGCAGGCATTTCCTTTCTTCCATAAACACCCCCTTTTGTCTGGAAATACCTATCTTTTTATAGGACAAATAGATGATACTACTGATGTTTATTTTTTGCAAGCTGTTATTTGTCAATGGTCCTGGCCAGTATCTTGCCGTCACTTTTATTTACATAAAAATTTACCCAGCATTTATGAGTGAAACGGTAAATGATGTGTTCGGGAGGAAGTTTTACGATCCAGAGTTCGGAATTACTTTTATCTTCCAGGACCTTAGGCGCTGATATCACATAATTGCTTCTGCAATAATTATTGTCGAGACAGTCCTTCTGCACTAAAAAAACAGCTTCTTTTTTGCTTACCCCGTCAGAAAAATTCACACTAAATGCATTTTTATTTATCGACCTGATAGTAGCACAGCCGGTCAATGCCATTACCATAATGAAAAAAAACTTAAAACTTCTCATAAATTTTAATTATTATATCACAATTCTTACAAAACCAGAACCTGATCCCCCTACATTGGCTGGATTTTGGCTAAAGAAAGCGCTTTCAAAATCTTGTCTTGAACCGATTGAAAACACCTAAAGCGGCGTGTTAATAATTTACAATGAACATAAAAAAATCTATAGAAGGAGGTTTAATATGAGTAAAAAAATAAAACTATTGGTTTTATTGGCTTTTTTTGCCATTTTTTCCAGCAGCGCTGTATTGGCTGAAGAGATAACTTATGCCAATCCAGAAGGGTACAACCCAGAAAAAAACCTTTATATTCTCGATGAAGGCAGCCACCTGCCCCATGAATTTACCCCGGTACTCAATGAGATCATCTCCTACCACCCGAATTATACTAAGGGTGAGGTAGTATATCTTACTGTTTCAGCATACAGAGCTGTCCAGAAAGATAATCCTGATGTCTCTATGTACGAGGTGACTAAAGACGTAAGAAGGTTTGCCGAAGACGACCTGGGCATTGATTTAGCCACACTTACTGCCGCCTATGTCCGCTCTCAGGTGGAGCATGATGAGAATTAATATTAAAATGTTTTGAAGGGGGATTGAAAACTTAGACTAAGGATTCAAATATACCCGGACTATTCATTTAGTCCGGGTTCTTTATTTAAAATCGCGCTTTATGGATCCAATATAATCAGAAAGATCATCCTGTATTTCTTTGATTTTCTGGCTATATTCAATTATTTTTTCATCTGAGCTCAGAGAGATTATCTCAGAAATAAATCTCATATCAGCATCATTCAAAGAAAGCAGGTTCTCAAGTTTCCCTAAAATCTCCGAATCCTGAACACCACTGGTGCTTCCCCTTAAAGCCAAGCTATCCATAAGTACAAGAAGCCTCTCCAGCGTT
>JAFGHG010000199.1 GCA_016939345.1 Candidatus Omnitrophota bacterium | reverse complement strand
GAAATAAAAATGATCACTTTTCTCAAATCCCTACTCTCTAAGGCTAAAAGAGAAATCTTTTGGCACATCAACTATTTCCGGCTGCGCCAGCCAAAATTAAAAAATGCTATTCATGAGCCAGGCGTAAAGGACGCTATTTTAAAAGAGCTTAAAGAAAGCCGCATCAAAGTAATCGATTTCTATATAGAAAAGGAAGAGTTTCAAAAATACCTTAAAGAAGCTGAATACGAGAAATACAAAACCTACACTCAAAGCTGTATGGTTACTGACTTTCTAGAAAAATCACTTGAGCATTTTTTGGCAGCTAAATTCCTAGAACTATCCAAAGATGATGTGTATATAGATATTGCCAGCGCAAATTCTCCTGCGCCTGAAATATATAATAAACTATATGGCTGTAAGGTCTATCGCCAAGACATGGATTATCCTAAAGGACTTCATGATCATATTATCGGAGGCGATGCCTCAGATATGCCCCTTGAAGATAATTTTGCCAGCAAGCTGGGCCTGCACTGCTCTTTTGAGCATTTTGAACAAGACAGTGATATAAATTTCATAATAGAAGCCGGGCGGATTCTTAAAAAAGGGGGCAAGCTATGTATAATACCTTTTTACCTTTTTTATCGATATGCAATCTTAACGGACCCCTCTGTTTTGCCATTAAAGAAATTTAATTTTGAAGACGATGCTGTCTTGTATTGTTTAAAAGGCTGGGGCAACAGACACGGCCGTTTTTATGACGCAGCCCATCTCATAAGCAGGGTTGTAGCCAATTTAGGAAGCCTTAAACTGACAATATATAATGTTGTAAACACCAGTGAAATAACCGAAAACTACCAAATTCAGTATGTTGCCTTATTTGAAAAAACCTAGAAAAGGGTTATGGCTATTAAAGCCCTGGCTATAAATGGCAGGCCTCGTGATCGAAAGCGCAGGCATACAACCTACCAATAAGGACTTGCAAATATGCAGGATTTAGGAGAAACTATTATCTGGCTTTGAAATAAGCTTTTCTCTTAAAAAGAGCCTTTGAAATGCAATATTTTGATAATTACCAGATAAATTTTGAGAAAAGAAACCCGGCAAAGGGAGTAGACCCTTTATTTTATAAAAGGTGGTCTCCGCGCTCTTTTAAAAAAAATGAAATACCTGAAGATGTCTTGTTAGCTATATTTGATGCTGCCCGCTGGGCACCGTCATGCTACAATGAGCAGCCATGGGTTTTTTTGACCTCAAGCGGAAAAAAAGATTTTGATCTTTTCTTGAGTCTCCTGCTCGAATCAAACCAGACCTGGGCCTGTAATTGCAGCTTGATAGGTTTTATCCTCGGAAGAAAAAAATTTACTGCTAATAAAAAAGATAACCCCTGGTCCTCTTTTGACTGCGGTGCAGCATGGATGTCTATGACTTTACAAGCCAGAAAATATGGCTTATACACCCACGGAATGGCTGGAATAAAAAAAGAAGAGATTTATAAGACTATGGATATTCCAAAAGATGATTACAAAGTGATTTGCGGCTTTACCCTGGGCATAATTGAATTTCCTGACAATCTTTCACCTGAATTATCGGCCCGGGAGCAACCCAGTGAAAGACTCTCATTAAAAAAAATATGGAAAAAGGGAGGTTTGAAATGAAAAAGTTAATTTTTATTACACTGGCTCTTCTGTTTATTTTAAACACCCCCTTAAGCTGGCCGGCGAAGCCAGATAATAAGGACAAGGAAGCTGCCCAAATTCTATTTTCGCCAAGCATGCTTATTGAAGAGGTAATAAGAACAACCAAAGAATATGCCAGACTAAAAGGTAAAAATTTGGAAGAGTTTTTTATTGAAAATGTCTCTTACGAACGTACGAATGACATCTGGGATGTTTTTTTTCAGGGAAAAGTCGTGGCTCCAGGCAATCATTTCTCTATCACTATAAACGACAGCGATAAAGAGCTTAAGTTATTAGCTGGAGAATAAATGAAATTCGAAGAAATTTCCCGCCTAATAAAAGGCATTCCTTTTATGCTGCCTTTCCAGGGCCGCTGTTTATACGATTTAATCCTTCAGGAAAAGACAACAGACATCCTAGAGCTGGGGGTGGCTCATGGAGTAGGAACCTGCTACATGGCCGCCGCCCTTGATGAACTGGGCATAGGAAAAGTTACTTCTGTAGACCGTATTGATAAAAGCCCAGTAAAAGCAAAACCATTACCTGAAGAACTGATAGCTGAAACCGGGCTCAGCAGATATGTCGAAATATTTAGAATGCACAGCGGCTACACTTGGTTCCTGCATGATGAGATAAAACGTTTAAGCCAAAACGATATCTGCAGGCAGAAATATGACCTTTGTTATGTTGACGGATCAAAAAACTGGACCATAGACGGCTTTACTTTTTTTCTAGTAGATAAGATATTAAAAGATGGGGGGTTGATTATATTCGATGACTATGATTTTGCATATTCCGATTCAGACTCTCCGGAAACAGATGGCGTGAAAATTTCTGATCTTTCAGAAGACGAAAAACACACCCCTCACGTCAAAGAAATATTTGAGCTTTTGGTTAAACAGCACCCGAATTATTCAGAGCTTGTTATCTACGATGACATGCATTGGGCAGTGGCGAGAAAAAAATTATCCGTGAATAAAAACTACACTGTTGTCTATGGCCAGGAGTTCAAGAATTTTTTTGCTTTTCTAAAACATTATTCCAAAAGGCTTTTCCAGATCAAAATCAATAAATAGGGCCGGGTTATCTGCCCATTATCATCTTAAGAGATACGAGCATAAGAAAGCAGCCGAAAATCCTCTTAAGCATCAAATCAGGTATCTTGGCCACAAAATGAGCACCGATAAGCCCGCCTACAAAAAACCCGAGGCACATCAATCCAGCCACATCTATCCTGACATAGCCCCGTGAATAGTATCTCACAGCAGCTAAAAGCCCTATTGGCGGGACCATCATGGCCAAGGTAGTGCCTTGAGCCTGATGTTGTGTAAAGTCAAATAAAAAAACCAGAGCTGGAATTAAAAGCGCTCCCCCGCCTAAGCCTAAGAATCCGCTGAATACACCGGCCAAGAAACCTAAAATTATGTATAAATACCACATTTCTCCCCCTTCTTATATTTTTCGTCTATCGGTTACGGTTACGATGCCCGTTTCGTAGTTGGGCTAGGGTAACGCCTTTATTCTTTATTATTTTACCTAACCGGACTACCTTACCAAAACGGGCTTCGCCTGCTTGCCGGCAGGCAGGTTACCCTTACCGTTACCGTTCTACCATATATCTCTTACATCAAAAACAGGTCCGTCTTTACAAACCTTTTTATAACCTGTTTTAGTTTTTATAACGCAGCCGCAGCAAAATCCCAGACCGCAGCCCATAAATTGTTCAAAAGATACCTGGCAGCTTGTATTCTGATATTTTTTTATCGCCTTATGCACGGCATAAAGCATGGGTTTGGGCCCGCAAGCGTAAATCGTTGTTCGCATCTCGTATTTCGTATCTCGCAAAATACTCTTAAGCAAATCTAATACCGTGCCTTTAAACCCCTTGGAACCGTCTTCGGTGGCAATATGCACCTTGCATCCTAATTTTTTAAAATCTTTTTCACAAAGTATTCCCTTCTTATCTTTTGCCCCCAAAAGTACAATGGTTTGCTGTTTGCCTAATTTCTCTGCGAGAAAAACTAAAGGGGCTACGCCTATGCCTCCGGCAAGGATGATGTTTTTGTGGACTGATGGTTTTCTCTCCAAGCTAAGATTAAATCCTCTGCCCAAGGGGCCGATAACATCCAAGACTTCTCCTTTTTTTATACTGGCTAATTCAGACGTACCGCGGCCTTTTTTCTTAAAAAGAACAAATATGCTGTTCCCCTCTACTCTATGTATGCTAAAAGGCCTGCGCAGGATAACTGGCTTTATTTTTATGTGGATAAAATTACCGGGAGAGCTGTTTTTGGCAAGATAAGGAGATTCTATATCAAGCAGATAAGTATCTTTTCCCTGATTGCTTACATTATTAATTCTGACTTTAAGCTGCCTGATATTTTCCATGGTCCTACATTTTAACAGAGCCTATTGGTTTTATAAACTTTTTTTATTGACTTTATCTATGTTTACCTCTTACTATCTGGGCTTCTACAAGACCCCGGACTGAATTGCCGACATAAATTTTATCAGCCTTAGTCAGATCTTTATGAATAAGTTTTTTTTCTTTTGCCTTTCCTTTTTTTAAAAGGTCCTGCCTTAGGATACCGGGAAGAAGTCCTGACTCCTTGAACGGTGTATAAAGCATAGGGCCTTCGGCGATAAATATATTGGTAAAGGAGCCTTCGGTCAACTCCTGATTAAGATTAAAAAAAATAACTTCAGAAAAACCTTCTTTTTGAGCAGTTTTTATTTCCTCATCGTATAAATCTCGCTGGTTTGTTTTGTGGTATAAAAAAGAATTTCTGGGGTCTATTTTTTTGCTGCTTATCTTTACTTTTATTTTATGCGGCCAAGGTTCGAAATCCTGGATTTCGACTTTAAAACCACCGAGCGCATCCATAGAAACTCTGATTTTTAAAATCTTATTCTTTTGGAGTTTTAAATTTTTCAGCTGGCGACTTAGAGCTTTTATATCAAAAGGTATGGAAAAAAATTCGGCTGATTTTTTTAATCTAGCTATGTGCTCTTTCAAATATATAAAATCGCCTTTTTTAAAAAGCAGAGTTTCAACCAGACTAAAATCTTCTTCTTTTTTTATAAAAAAACTGGCCTTAAGCAGGGCTTCCCTGTATTCGTCTTTGTCAACGGAATCATAGACTATACCTCCGCCTATGCCCATCTGGCCCTTTTTGCCTATAAGCTCTACTGTCCTTATTGCAACATTAAAGCAGGCCTTTTTTTCAGGGGAAAAATAACCTATGCTTCCCGTATAAATGCCTCTTGAGCCTTTTTCCAGTTCCTTTATTATCTTCATTGTCCTTATCTTCGGGGCCCCGGTAACAGAACCGGAGGGGAAAATTGCCGAAAAAATACTATTCAAGGAAACTCCTTTTTTCAATCTGGCTTCTATGGTCGAGGTCATCTGATAGAGCGTCCTGTATCTTTCGATCTCGAATAACCTGTTCACCAAGACTTTAGACGAAACTTTCCCTAGATCATTTCTAAGCAAATCTACGATCATAATGTTTTCGGATTTGGCCTTTAAGCTGTTTCTTAGGCTTTCTCTGACTATCAGGTCTTCTTCCGGAGTAATGCCTCTTTTAATGGTGCCTTTCATCGGCCGGACAGTTATGCGGTATTTATTGATATCAAAAAAGAGCTCTGGGGATAAAGAAATTATCTGTTTTAACCCTGTATTGATCAGAGCAGCATAAGAAGTCGGCTGAGAAAAGCAAAGCCTGGCGTAAAGGTCGTAAAAGTCGGCGATTAAATCGAATTTTAATTTAAAAGTGTAATTGACCTGATAGGTTAATCCTAGTTCAAGGTATTGTTTGATTTTAGCGATATTTTTCCTGTACTCAGTTTGACTTATATCAGCTTTTATATTTTTTATTAAAGGCCTCTGCCTCTGTTCTGAATAAGAAAAAATGCCTTTTTGCCTACTATAAACTTTTGGCGATTTAGAAACACCTAGCCAGGCCAAGACTTTATTTCTTTTTGGTCTTAAGTTATCTAAGGCCGGCTCAAGACAATATCCGAACTCATATTCAAAGAATCCGGCCAGCCAGTAGCCCCTTTGCAGCCAGGCTTCTATTTTTTGAAAAAAAACTCCTGGGTCGTCCCGGCTTTTGAATTCGATGATATCTTCAAAATCATCAAATAAAAACGAATGACGGTGCCGTTTATCAAAAATAAGGGTGTCCAAAAATACAAAAGGCCCTGGTGAGCGCTGAAGAAATTTTTTAGTGGCGGCTACAGAACAATTGGAAAGCCTCATGGTTTATAAGGGGTAAAGCTTACATAAGAAGGAATTCCTGCCAGAAATCACGGTCGAATTTGGTCCAGCCATGACAACCAAAAGGTAACTTATTGTTGTTTCTTTTAAAATAATCTCTGGGCCGGGTTTCAAAAGAAAAAGAAATAGCTTCTTCGGGCTTGGCGATCTTAAAATCAGGGTAAAATTTCTTGGCTTCGAAAGACCAGAAAACATCTTCATTCCTGCTGTAACTATAATTTTCGATCTCGAAAATGGTTTTTAAAAAACTTGTTCCTTTTTCCGTCTTATTCTTAAGGGATTTACTGCTGAAAAGATAAGAAAGGGCAAGCTTAAGGCTCTTTATTAACCTGATAACCAGACGTATAAACATCAGTAAATTTAATTTGAGTAAATTCAAAGGCCTATGGTAAGCCTCTAGCACTAAAAGAGCTGATTTGACCTTTCGCAAAGAAAAGCCGCCATTACCCACGGCTTCATAATCGATCAAGGTATAACGGCCCAGAGGGCCCAAGAGGTGAATCCAGTTGACAGGCCAAGGGGCGCCTATGTAGTCATATCCTTTATTGCACCAGAATAAAAGCTGATCGGAAAATACAAGACAATCAAGGTGGTATATCAATATATACTCATAAGATAAAAAAGACTGGAAGAATCTTTTGGATAAAAGGCGCTTATTGTACATTTTATATTTTCCGTACATATTTTTAGGAAATTTTATTGTCTTAAAACCTTCCAATGCAAATTCAACTTTATCGGGCATAACCAGATACCTATCATAATGCCCAAGGTAACGGTTAAGGTGCTTTAAAGAAATTTTTTCATCTTCACTAAGCTTGCTGATGTGAACCGGAACAACTATGGCTACGTTTTTAACTTGACCGGTCTTAGGCATTTCTTTAAAAATTAACTTTTTTTGCTTTGCAGAAAGTTTTTAAAAGCCTTGACTGTTTTCTTAAGCATTTCGGGGGTTAGCCCGGGATGAAGCCCTATCCAAAAAGTATCCTTGGTTATCTTGTCTGAATTTTTTAAGTTTCCTGCTGTCCTGTATTTTGGCCTATGATTTATAAAGTAGGGCTGCCGTGTAATATTTCCGGCAAATAAAAGTCTGGTGCCAATATTATTTTTATCAAGGAATTTTAGCAAGGGGTTGCGTTCTATTCTTTTGTCTCTTATGGTCAAAATGAAACCAAACCAACAAGGATCTGAGTAAGGCGCAGGTTTTGGCAGGATAAAGTAATCCTCGAATTGCCTCATCTCTTTAAGCAGATAACTAAAATTCTTTTTCCTTTTTTTAATAAAGATTTTGAGTTTTTTCATCTGGGCCACTCCGATGGCTGACTGCAGATCAGTCATCTTCAAATTATAACCTAACTCTGAATAGATATACTTATGGTCATATCCAAAAGGAAGCTTGCCAAGTTTCCAGCTGTAACGCCTGCGGCAGGTATTGTCTTTTCCGGTAGGACACCAGCAATGCCTGCCCCAGTCCCTTAAAGACCTTACAATCTTATAAAGAACCTGATTGTTTGTAACAACGGCCCCGCCTTCGGCCGTTGTTATCTGGTGGGCTGGATAAAAACTTAGGGTTGAAAGATCAGCAAAAGAACCGGTGGCTTTTCCTTTAAAACTGCTTCCCAAAGCATCACAGTTATCCTCAATAAGCCAAATCCTGTTCTTCTTACAGATGTCTCTAACCTGATCGAGGTCAAAGGGGTTGCCCAGGGTATGAGCCAGAAAAACAACCTTGGTCCGTTTGGATATGGCCCTGAGAAGGTCTTCGGGTCTGATAACATAAGTGCCTAATTCAAGATCAATAAAAACCGGTACAGCTTTGATTTGCAGTATTGGGTTTACGGTTGTAGGAAAGGCACAAGCAGCTGTGATAACTTCATCTCCTGCTTTTATTCTTCTATCCTTTAAGCTGGGGGAGGCCAAGGCCATTAAAGACAGAAGATTAGCAGATGAGCCGGAATTAACAGTCAAGGCGTATTTTACTTTTAGAAAGTCTTTTATCTGCTCCTGAAACTTTTCATTCCATACACCCTCGGTCCACCAGCCCTCAAGGGCGCAAGAAATAATATTTTTAAGCTCTTGGTGGTCAAAAGATTTTACTGAGGCCGCAAGTCTCGCATTTTTAGTTTTACTTGAAGTTTGGCGAAAATATATTTCGCTTAATTGCAATATTTTATTTTTAATCTTATCCATACCCGGCTTTAGTAAGAAATGCTTTTATCTGTTCTTTGGTAAGCTCGCCCATATCTTTACTTAGATAGAAGTCTTTATACCATTGGAAAGTCCAAGAGAGCGTCTCATGAAGGCTCAATACTGCTTTGCAGCCAAGTTCTTTCTTGGCCCTCTGGGAATCTAATTTTAAAACAGAAGTCTCATATTTACTTTTATCCTCTTTGATGGCGTATTCTCCTTTGCCGAGAAGGATAAAGGCTCTTTTGGTCATTTCTTCAACCTGAATGAAGTTGCCAGACTCGGGAGAAAAATTCCAGGCTCCTATAAATGAGGCTTCCTTATGGAAAAGCTTTCTGGCTAAAAGCAGATAACCTAATAAAGGCTCAAGCACAAACTGCCAAGGCCGTATAGAAGCCGGGTTTCTTAGCAGAACTTTTTCCTGTCTTTCGTAAACTGCTCTTACTATATCCGGAACCAGTCTGTCTTTGGACCAGTCTCCTCCGCCTATGACATTGCCTGAGCGGGCTGAGGCCACAAAAGATTTTGGCTGGCGGTAAACAGTGCGGTCCTGGAAAAAAGACCGGTTATAACAGCGAACAACGAACTCTGCACAGGCTTTTGAAGTGCTGTAGGGGTCGTGTCCTCCGAGTTCGTCACCTTCTTTGTAAGCAGCCGAGCTCTCCTTGTTTTCATAAACCTTATCTGTAGTAACCATCACAGCTGTCTTTGTTTGTTCAGACAGCCTAATAGCTTCCAAAATATTTGCTGTTCCTAAAATATTGGTCTGAAAAGTATATAACGGGTCGTCATAGCTGTCTCTGACCAGAGGCTGAGCAGCCAGGTGAAAGACAATCTCGGGCTTTTCCTTTTCAAAAACGCTTTTTACTGTTTCAAAATCTCTTATGTCTGAAAAATAATTTTTAACATTGCCGTTCAATCCCAGAACCCTAAAAAGACTTGGTGTGGTTGCGGGCTCCAGAGAATAACCCGCCACCTCTGCCCCCAGATATTTTAAAAGCATGGTAAGCCAGCTTCCTTTAAAACCAGTGTGGCCGGTCACCAATATTTTTTTATTCTTGTAAAAACTGCTAAGCTTCTGGTTATCCATTGCTTTTTTGCCATTTATAAGGTATTTGATTGCTATAAGGGTCTATGCGTATAATTTCATTAGGGTCATGAGCAAGGCTTGCGCAGTTAGCTACGATTGAAGGCTTGTTTCCTAGACCGCAAAATCCATTCCAGATCCCGGGAGGAATCTTGATAAGGCAATAATTGTTTTCGCCGGTTTCTAACTCAAATACTTTTCCCTTGGTTGAAGAAACTGTTCTATCATCATAAAGCACCAGCTTTATATCTCCGCATATGACTGCATAGTTTAAAATCATCTGCTTGTGAAGGTGCCAGGCCTTGACAGCTCCGGGCTTCACCATAGAAAAATATATCTCGCCGAATTCCTCAAACTCAGGTTCATCCCGCCTGAGCATATGAAATATGCAGCCCCTTTCGTCAGAGATCTTTCTTAGCTCCTTTATTACTACGCCTTCTATCTGCTCACTGCTCATTTTCTCTATACCAGTTTACGGTCAGCTCTAAGCCATCTTTGAGTATGTCGATCTTAGGCTCCCATGATAATATTTTACGGGCTTTTTTGTTGTCAGCGCAAACATACATAAGTTCATTTTTTCTATCTGCCACTGCTCCGTATAAAGGCTCTATATTGGTTCCAAGGATATCTTGTATTTTCTCAACTATTTCTTTTATCCTGACCGGCCTGGCTGTTCCGATATTAAAAATCTCATGGCCTGGACTGCTGTTAAAATTTGTTACTGCTTTTATATAGGCTTCGACTATGTCGCGAACATAAATAAAATCCCACTCCTGTAGGCCTTGGGTCAATTTAGGCTGCTCTCCTTTTATAAAACTGCTTATAAGATAAGGAATGAGTCTTCGTTTGTTATCGGCCGGTCCATAGGGAGGGAAAAGTCGAAAAGTCAGGCAATTGATGCCATACTCTTGGGAGTAGAAAGAACAAATCTTTTCGCTACATATTTTAGTCAATGCGTAAAGATTGAAAGGTTTTAACCTTCCTTCTTCTTTAAAACTCTGTTTGCTGCTATCATATACAAAAAAAGTACTGGTATTTATAAAGTGCTTAACTCCGGTCTCTTTTGCTGCTTCAAGAATGCTGGCTGTTCCCAGGCTGTTTGCCTGAAAAAGCAATGGCACCTCTTCTGATCTATGGTTTATCTTATATTGGGCAGCCAGGTGAATAATGGCTTGAGGCCTGAAATCTGAGACTGCCTCGATTATTTTTAAAGTATCTTTTAAATCTGCTTCATATACTTTTATTCGGGGCAGAAGGTGCTTTATGCGCCAGGGGTCTTCTTGAGGAAGCTTAAGTATCGCCGCTTCAAAGCCTTGGCAAACAAGTTCGGCTAAAAGATGTGAGCCGATAAAACCGCAAGCTCCGGTCACAAACAAAGAATTTACCTGCTGCATCTATTTATCCCACACCTTCCAAAAAGCTTGGTTATCTTGCCAGAGCCTGTTTAAATAAACCATATCCCTATATGTATCCATGCAAGCCCATTGCCCGCTGTGGTTGTACAAGGATAGCTGGCTGTCGTTGGCGAGTTTGCTTAAAGGGCCTCTTTCTAAATCACAGTTTTTATCCAATGATAGATAATCAAAGATTCCCCGGTTAAAGACAAAGAACCCTCCGTTAATAATGCCTTTACTGGCCTGGGGCTTTTCCTTAAATTCACAGACGCTATCCTGATTTATCTGAAGCTCGCCGAACCTAGAGGGAGGTTTTACCCCGGTCACAGTGGCAATCTTGCCAAACTTATTATGTGCTGCTATCAAATCGCTGATGTTTAAATCTGCTACGCCGTCACCATAGGTAACCATGAAGGTTTGGCCGTCGATATATTTTTCTATTTGTTTAAGCCTTGAGCCTTTCAATGAATCGTCTCCTGTATCAACCAATGTCACCTTCCAGCTTTCCTCAGAATGCTTGCTATAGGTTTCTATTTGTTTTTTCCCTATATCTATAGTGAAATCGCTGTTGAGCATTTCATAATTATAAAAATATGCTTTGATCACATCTCCTTTGTAGCCAAGGCACAAGATAAAATCATTAAACCCATAATTAGCGTATATCTTCATTAT
>JAFGHG010000198.1 GCA_016939345.1 Candidatus Omnitrophota bacterium | reverse complement strand
CTTTGAGCGGATAAAAGACCCTTTGCTTATGCCGGTCTTAGAATACAGCTTTGACGCTTCGATGTTTATGGGTTTATTGATGATGGAAGGAATAATCGAGAAATATAAAGTAAAATTTATTTTTTCTTCTTTAGGCGGCATAACCCCATTTTTAAAAGACAGGTTTGACCGGGTTTACCAGATGTTAAGAAAGCGCCAGATAGTCAAGGATCTGGGAAAGCTTCCTACAGAAATACTTAAAAAAATATACGTTGATACTTCCGGAGCATCTTTGGGCAACATTAGACTCGCCCTTGAATTATTTACAGAGGATAAGCTGTTATGGGGTTCAGACTATCCGGTATGCGCAGGCATCGCCGATAATTTGAAGATGCTTGATGCTTTAGGCGAAAAGACAAAAGAAAAAATAATCTCAAGTAACTTTAAATCAATTTTTTGCTAAATGCAAGATACTAGTAACTAGATACTATATTATGAAAATATATTCAAACGGCGATATTATCGACAAAGAAAAATCTGCCGAAGTTTTTGAGCCTGGTTTTCTTTTTGGCTGGGGGGTGTTTGAGCCTTTAAGGGTTTATGGCGATAATATAGCTTTTCTAGACAGCCATATCAGCCGTTTAGAGAGCAGTCTTGAGATTATAGGTATTGAATCCCCAAAAATAGAATGGGAAAAGGAGATCAGGAATTTAATCTCTATAAACAACATAGAAAATGCTTATATCCGCATAACTGCTTATAAAAAAAGAAAAGGCACCGGAGCCTTGATCTATGCTGATAAATTCGCTTATTACACAGATGAAGTCTATAATAAAGGCTTCACTTCTTTGATATCATCCTATGAAAGAAACACTTTAGACGCAGGTTCCCAGATAAAATCTTTAAGCTATCTGCAAAACAGGCTTTCCTGGTTTCAGGCTCAAAAAGAAAATAAAGACGAAGCTATAGTGCTTAATCAGTATGGCTCGATAGTCGGAGGCTCAAGAAGTAATTTATTTATTGTCAATGAGGGCAGGATTATGACGCCTTCTTCTGATGAAGGCTCATTTGAAGGTATTACCAGAGAGGTTGTTTTTGATATTGCTGCCAAAGCCGGTATTGAATTCTTAGAAAGTAAATTAACAATGGAAGAGCTGGCAACCGCTGAAGAGGCTTTCATAACCAGCGCCCTCATGGAAGTAATGCCTCTGGTTGAGTGCGAAGATAAGCCTTTGGGAAACGGCAAGCCCGGCGAGCTCACCTTAAAAATACTCTCTGAGTATAGAAAAATTGTAAATAGTTGATATGAAAGATTTAAAATTTTCACCGCTTTTCTGGCCTGTAAAGCTAAAAGGTAAGACTATTTTAATACTCGATGAAACCCTTCTGCCGGCTAAGGTTAAATATATAAAAGCTACAACTATAAACCAGGTTTGCCGGGCTATTAAAGAAATGAAGACGAGAGCAGTAGGCCAGGTCATATTAGTTCTTTATGCCTTTATTATGGTTATGAGAAAAAATAAAAAAACCACGCTTTCTAGTTTAAAAAAAGTTGCTAAAGAAATAAATGCGACCCGGCCCACCCTTTCTTTTAAATTCTTAACCGATATGGTTATTGGCTGGGCTGAAAAAGAAGCTCCTTTAGAGAAATCTATTTTTGGATTCTTAGAAGTTTTAAGAAAGGCCAGGATAAAACAGGCTTATTCAGCAGAGATGCTGTTTTCAGACAGAGATTGTATTCTTACCCACTGCAATGTCAGTGGTCTTTTGCCTTTAGTTGCTGATCTGGCCAGAAATAATAAGAAGAAGCTGTCTTTTTTCGTTACTGAGACCAGGCCCTATCTACAGGGAGTGCGATTGACTGCCTGGGAGCTTAAAAGAGCAGGGTTTGAAGTTACGGTGATTGCTGATAACATGGTGGCTCAAGTGATGAAGGAGGGGAAAGTTAATAAGGTAATAGTAGGCGCTGATAACCTGGCTCAGAATGGAGACATTGCCAATAAAATAGGAACTTATCAAATCGCTCTTTTAGCTAAATATTTCAGCATCCCTTTTTATGTCTTCTGTCCGCCGGCTTCAAAAGCTAAGACCGGCCAGGAGATAAAAATAGAGGTTCGTTCTGAAAAAGAACTTTTAGAATTTGAGGGGAAAAAGCTTTGTTCAAAAGGAGTAAAAGGCTATTATCCGGCCTTTGATGTAACGCCAGCAAGTCTTATAACTAAACATATTCATATGGAGGTTTAAGTGTCAACAAAAACAGCAGGAAATTTAAAAAAAGAAATAATCGATACAGGCAAAAGGCTTTATGAACTGCGCTTGCTGGCAGCTTCAAGCGGCAATTTAAGCGCTAGAGCCGATAAGGAAAACATTATTATAACCTCAGCCGGAGCTCTCTTGGGAAGCCTGCAGGAAAAAGACCTGGTCGAAGTCAATCTAAATAAAAAACAAGAAGCAAAGGAAAAAGGCGTGACCTCTGAATTTCCTTTGCACAGCCTTATATATGAAAATTTTCCCAAAAAGGTAATAATCCACTGCCATCCGGCTCTTACCAATGCTTATTTTGCGGTTTATCCTGATATAAAGGTCCTGACTTTTGAGACCAAGCTTTATTTAGGAAATGTCCCGGTAGTAAAGCAGGACACTCCGGCAGTAACCAAGCCTGAGGAGGTAGTTAAGGCTCTTAAAGCCAGCAACCTGGTTGTCTTAAAAAACCATGGAGTTGTGGCTATAGCAGATAGCTTCAGCGAAGCCTTTAATCTTATTGAGATGCTTGAAGAGGCAGTAAGAATAGCGGCAGTGGCCAGGATTTTTAAAAAGGATATTCTTGATGACCTTGATAGGGAATTAAAAGAGGATTTAAACAAAGGAAAAACTTATGAGATGTTTTCCAAAGAACACATACAGGCCATAGTCGATTTAGTCAATAGTGACCAGTTTATTAGAGAAAAAGGCAAAGACCTGGATTTAACTGTTCAGTTGGCGATTAAGCTTGATGACAGCGATAAAGAGTACAGGTTTACTTTTGATAAGGGAAAAATCATAAGCCTTGATGCTGACAGCAATGCCCCTTTTGTTATTTCAGCGCCTAAAGATATCTGGGAATTTGTTTTTTTAGGAAAGCTTGATTCTTTTGTCGCTGTTACTCAAGGCAGGATGAAGTTAGACGGCCAGTTAGGCCAGCTCGCCCGTTGGTATGTGCCCTTCAGCCGGCTTTTTCAGTTGTTTAAAGAGGTGAAAATCAGTACATAGTCGATAGTCCGTAGTCCATAGTTTATATTGTATTGAATTATAAGTAGGGGTCGGGCTTGCCCCGCCCCAAATAAAAATATGAAGCAATATCTTTTATTAATTAATGGAGAAAATAAGGATTCAAAAATAAAACAGGATATAATAAACCCCTCAAACGGCGAAGCTATTGCCAGAGTAAGTTTTGCCGATAAAGACCATATTGAAAAGGCCATATCCAGCGCCCGCAATGCCTTTGATAAAGGCTCCTGGAAGACATTTCCTTTAGAAAAAAGAAAAGAATTTCTTTTAAAGATATCTCAAGGTATTTTAGAAAATGCCCAGGAACTGGCTGAGCTTGAGAGTTTAAACAGCGGAAAGCCCATAAAAGAAACTACTTTTATGGATATACCTTCAGCCGCTAAAACTTTTGAATATTTTGCCAATAATCTAGAGCACTTACTTCAGCCGGAAACAATCAATATAGACTCGCAGATATCAAGTGTAAGGGCTGGGCTTTTTTATGAGCCCAGAGGCGTTACGGTTTTGATTGTTCCCTGGAACTACCCGCTTTTAATAGCTTGCTGGAAATTAGCTCAAAGCCTGGCTGCCGGAAATACTGTTATTTTAAAGCCGGCAAGCCTTACTCCTTTGAGTGCTTTAAAACTTGGCGAAATAATTCAAGGGACAGGACTACCTGAAGGAGTGGTAAATATAATTGCTGCCAGCGGCGATTCATCCGGCCAGGCCCTTTGTTCTGATAAGCGCATAGATATGATTTCTTTTACCGGCTCTAACAGCGTGGGCAAAAAGATTATCGATTATACTTCTAAAAACGTTAAAAAACTGCTTATAGAATTAGGCGGAAAATCAGCAAGTATCATCTTAGAAGATGCTGACTTAGAAGCAGCGGTCAACACTTCTCTTTGTTCGATATTTTTAAACCAGGGACAGATGTGCACAGCCATGTCCAGGATTTTTATCCAGGATTCTATTTATGATAAATTCATCGCTGATTTTGTAGAAAAGGCAAAAAAGATAAAAATAGGTCCGGCCATGGATTTCCAGACCCAGATAGGGCCTCTGATATCTTTAAAACAAAGAGAAACAGTAAGCAAATTCGTTGAAAGGGCAAAGTCAGAAGGAGCCAGGGTATTATGCGGAGGCAATATACCCGGAGATACTGAATTAAAAAAAGGCTTTTTCTTTGAGCCAACAGTTTTAGCTGAAGCTTCTCTCAGCTCAGAGATATTTCAGCAAGAGGTTTTCGGTCCGGTGGCATTAGTAGGAAGATTTAAGACTGAATCTGAAGCTGTAGAGCTTGCCAATAAAAGCGATTTTGGCCTGGCTGGTTGCATCTTCAGCCAGGATAAAGACAGGGCAGGAAAGATAGCTGCCCAACTGGACAGCGGGACTATCTGGATAAATACCTACGGCATGTTTTTTGAACAGCTTCCT
>JAFGHG010000015.1 GCA_016939345.1 Candidatus Omnitrophota bacterium | reverse complement strand
TTGACAGTTTTTAGAGTCCTCTCGGGAAAGCTTGATTCCAATAGTGAATTTTATAATGTGAACAAAGACGGCAAGGAGAAGTTCGGCCAGCTTTACAGCCTTTTAGGAAAACAGCAGATTGCTCAAGAGGCTGTTTGCTCAGGAGACATAGCTGCTATAGCTAAATTAAAAGAAACCGATACTCAGGACACAATTTGTTCAGCTTCCCGCAAAGTTATTTTGCCCGGGCTGGAATTCCCTTCGCCAGCTTATTCAGCTTCAGTTAAACCTAAGACCCGTCAAGACGAAGATAAGATTTCCAGCGCTCTTGCCCGCCTCACCAGCGAAGATCCGACCTGCAGCACTTCCTTAGACCCCCAGACAAAAGAGCTTATAATCTCTGGTATGGGTGAACTGCATATAAATATCATAATAGAAAGGATGAAAAGAAAATATAACGCAAATGTTGATTTGGGCACGCCGAAGGTCCCCTATTTAGAGACTTTAACCAAAAAGATCCAGGTTTCCCATAAATATAAGAAGCAGACCGGAGGAAGAGGCCAGTATGGTGATGTTTCGATTGAAGTTGAACCGCTTGAAAGAGGTAAAAAATTTGAATTTGTGAACAAGATAGTAGGAGGAGCAATACCTCGCAATTTTATTCCTTCAGTGGAAAAAGGTATTGTAAATTCGATGAAGCAAGGCTATATGGCTGGTTACCCTATCACTGATTTAAGGGTAACCCTTTTTGACGGTTCATATCATCCGGTTGACTCCTCAGATATGGCTTTTCAGATAGCAGCTTCAATGGCTTTGAAAAAGGCATTTGAGCAAGCAGGCGGAGTGCTGCTTGAGCCGATAATGAATGTGGAAATAGTGGTTCCGGAAGAATTCATGGGCCAGATAACCGGAGACATAAACAGCCGCAGGGGAAGAGTTTTAGGCATGGAAGTCAAGGGCAAGAACGAAGCAGTTAAGGCCCAGATACCGCTTTCTGAGATGTTTAAATACGCTTCAGACCTTCGTTCTGTCACCGGAGGCAGGGGGACTTATTCTATGAACTTTTCTAATTATGAGATAGTTCCTCAGAGGATAGCCCAGAATGTGGTTGAAGAAGCAAAAAAAGCCAAACAACAAGAGCATGTTTGATCAAAACGAACATTGAAATAAAATTCCTAACATGAAGATATTTGATTTAGGCCTTAATATCGGAGCCCAGAAATATAAGTATAAGGGCGAGTATTTTGATAAGATAGTCGATAAATTCAAACCCCAGAAGACTACAAATTATACAGTCGAGTTTATTGATGATGACATGCAGATTGCTGATGCCGTTTGTTACCAGCAATCAAAAAAACTAGATTTAGTCGTCGCTGACCTGGATAAGATAGAGACCAGAATGCAAAGATCTAAGGATGAAAAAGAAAAAGCAGTTCTTAGCCGCTTCAGCCAGCTCCTGGAAAAAGAGGTTTTATTATGTGATACCGAGATAAAGGACGGGGAACTGGAATTTTTGAGAACCCTTCCCTTAGTGTCCTTAAAGCCTTGTTTAAGCAGGTCTGAGGTTTCTGACCTGGATGCACTGGTAGGCGAGGTGCTGGATAAGGCAGGCATAATACTTTTTTTTACTGCCGGAAAAAAGGAAGTGAGAGCCTGGAGCCTTAAAGCCGGAGAGAGCATACTGGAAGCAGCCGGCAGAATACACAGCGACTTGAAAAGAGGCTTTATAAAGGCCGATGTGGTCAACTGTAAAGATCTGGATAATTTTTTTAATATGGCCGAAGCTCGTTCCCGGGGACTGGCAGAGGTCGTTGATAAAGATTATATCGTAAAGGCCAATGATATAATCGAAATCAGATTTAATGTTTAGTGAGGTCATATTTTTTGCGAGCAAGGCGAACAAAAAAATATCGGACAGGACTAAACCCCTAAACCAATAGGCGGTTTCGCCTTGGTAGTCACCATTGGTGTGGGGGTAAATTCGACTAATCCCGATTTTTAATCGGGAGAGTATAATTTAAAAAAGGATGAGCGAGATGTTAAAAATAAGAAGGGCTTTGATAAGTGTATGGGAGAAAAAGGGCGCTCTTGACTTTGCCAAGAGGCTGTCAGCCTTAAATATTGAGATAATATCAACAGGAAAAACTGCATCTTTGCTGCGAAAAGGCGGGATAACAGTGAAGGAAGTTTCGACCATTACGACTTTTCCTGAAATCCTCTCAGGAAGAGTAAAGACTCTTCATCCTAAGGTATTCGGAGGAATACTTGCTAACAAGAAACACCCTTTGCATATAGAAGAGATACAGAATCTTGGTATTCAGCCCATAGACATGATCGTGGTTAATCTTTACCCTTTTATTGAAAAGACCAAAGAAAAATTAAGCTGGGATGAGATAATCGAATATATCGATATCGGGGGGCCATCGATGGTCAGGGCTGCGGCCAAGAACTTTAAAAACGTAGCCTGCGTTAGTTCCGTATCTCAATATAAATCTGTAATAACCGAATTGGAGAATAATAAGGGTTTCATTTCCTATGATACTTTAAAGCTTTTGGCCCAGGGAGCCTTCTACCTGACTAAAGAGTATGATAACGCGATTTATAACTATTTCCGCGGCAAGGATATTTTGACCTGGAATTTCGAGAAAACTCATTCTTTACGTTATGGAGAAAACCCACATCAAAAGGCAAGTCTATACAAGATGATAAATAAAAGCTTTGTTGATTTTAAAAAAATCCAAGGCAAAGAACTTTCTTATAATAATTTGCTGGATTTAGACACTGCTATGCAGATGGTCAAGCAGTTTAACAGTCCGGCAGCTGCTATTGTAAAGCATGCTTCGATTTGCGGAGTCGGGGCTGATAAGCGTCTAGTTTCAGCATATAAAAAAGCATATCTTACCGATACAGTCTCCAGCTTCGGGGGTATTGTCAGCTTAAACAGAAAAGTCGATAAGGAAACAGCCCGTCAGATTATCAAGAATGATTTTAAGGAGTGCATAATAGCCCCTTCTTATTCCAAGGAAGCTTTGAAGATTTTTTCGCTTAAGAAGAACTTAAGGATTCTAGAAGCTGATTTTAGCCAAAGAGTTGATTTTTCTGACATAAAAGCGACCCTTTTCGGCCACTTGATCCAAAACAGGGATTCTTTTGTTTTTGATAAAAGCAGCTTGAAAGTAGTAACCTCAAAAAAACCCAGCCCCCGGGAGCTTAAAGACCTTATCCTGGCCTGGAAGGTAGTAGGCCTGGTAAAATCAAATGGCATTGTAATAGCCAAAAATTCCACTATTGTCGGCATCGGAGGCGGTCAGCCATCAAGGGTGGGCTCTGTGAAAACAGCTTTATCAAAGGCAGCCGGCTCGCTTAAATCAGCTGTGATGGCTTCAGACGGTTTTTTTCCCAAAGAAGATTCAATAAAGCTAGCTCATAAAAAAGGCATAAAAGCGATTATATCTCCTGGCGGCTCTATCAAGGACAACGATATTATCAAGACTTGCAATAAATTAGGTGTTACAATGATTTTTACCGGCACCCGGCATTTCCGCCACTAATTCGCTAGCCAGCCAAGCTATATACAGGGCTGGCTGGTATTTCGTGAATAGCCTGCCTGTCGTATGCAGCTTCAGGGTTTCGGCAGCGGTTAGGGTAACGAAGCCCGTATCGGTTAAGTTTAGAGGTAACGTCTTTTATGATAAATACGAACTACTTAACCTAACTACGAAACGGGCATCGTAACCGTAACCGAAAATCGTTACCACATTTCTTCTTATTTATGATTAATAGTTATCAACAAGCAAAAGAATACCTGGATTCCTTCATTAACTATGAAAAGATTTCTTTTTATCCCTATAAGGCTTCCCTGAAGCAGGATAGGATGAGACTGCTCATCCAATGCCTGGGTATTGATATATCAAAGTTAAAAGCAATTCATATAGCCGGCACTAAAGGTAAAGGATCAACAGCACATTTTTTTGCCTGGGTGCTTGCTGCTTCAGGCTTTAATGTAGGTCTTTATACTTCCCCGCATTTGATTGATTTCAGAGAAAGGATTCAAATAGTCAGTAGTCTAAAGTCCGTAGTCAATAGTCTAATATCAAAAAATGATGTGGTCAAAATCGTTAAAGAATTAAAACCCTTAGTTGATAAAATTGAGCTTCCCCGGGAATTGGGGCGTTTTAGTTTTTTTGAGATGTATACTGCACTGGCTTTTAAATATTTTATTGATAAAAAAGTTGATTTCGTCGTCCTTGAAACAGGTCTGGGAGGCCGGCTTGATGCTACTAACATCATAATGCCCCTTCTCTCTGTCATTACCTGTATTGATTATGACCACCAAGATAAACTTGGTAAAGACTTAGCCAGTATTGCCGCAGAGAAATGCGGGATCATAAAAGATAAAATTGAGGTGGTTACATCTTTGCAAAAGAATCAAGCTTTGGCTGTGATTAAAGATTACTCTTTAAGGAAAAGAGCAGATCTGAGTATTTATGGCCGGGATTTCAGAGTTAAGAATATCCGCATCAATAGAGCATATTCCTTGTTCGATTTCGAGTCAGGCAGCCATGTAATAAAGAATCTTAAAATATCGCTTAAAGGCAGATACCAAGCAGAGAACGCTTCTCTGGCTGTAGCTGGATTATTGCTGCTTAAACAAAAGGGCGCATTAAAAGCTCAGCTTAATTTTAAGAAGGGGCTTGAAGAATGTTACCTGGAAAAAAGGTTTGAGGTCGTAAGCCAGGATCCTTTGGTGGTCATTGATATTGCCCACAATAAAGCATCTTTTAAGGCTTTAAAGACAAATATCGAGCAGTATTTTCCGGGAAAAAAAACAATACTTATCTTTGCCTGTTCTAAAGATAAAGATGCAAAAGGCATGCTTAATATAATAGATTACTCAAAGCTTATACTAACCACTTTTTCCAATCCCCGCTGCCAGGACCCGAAAATAATAAAAGATATCTGCGCTGACCATGGGGCCTTGATTGCCAAAGATATCTATTCCGCATTCGAGACTGCTTTAGGCTTTTATAGCCGGGAACATATTATTGTAGTCAGCGGATCGGTTTTTCTGGCGGCCGAGGCCGAGAAAGCTCAAAGGTTATATAAGAATGCTGCAAGCCTTGCCTGTTAAAGTTATTGATTATATTTGATAATTAAAGGCATATTTGCTATAGTCTAAGTTTATGTCTAATTTTAATTTAAAAGATTATAATACCCAGGATACAATTGCCGCCATAGCCACATTTGTAGACCGTTCAGCCTTGGGAGTGATAAAAATATCAGGCAGAAAGTCAATAGACATAGTTCATGAGATTTTTAAACCTTGCCGTAAAAAGAATATAAAAAAAGCAAAGACCTACACACTGCATTATGGTTGGGTCGTCGATAGGCAAGAGGGTAAAGGCAAGAGGGTAAAGGCAAGAAAGTATCCCCAATCCCCAACCCCTAAATCTCAAATCCTAAATCCCAAACCCTATACCCTGGTTGATGAAGTATTAGTCAGTATCATGCGTAAACCCCGCACTTATACCAGAGAGGATGTTGTAGAAATTTCTTCTCACGGCGGAGTGACAGCAGTAAACAAGATATTAGAGATTATTCTCCAAAAAGGCGCCAGGTTAGCTCTACCCGGTGAGTTTACTTACCGGGCTCTGCTTAATAAGAGGATAGACCTTATCCAGGCCGAAAGCATCTCTGGTATTGTAGAGGCAAAAACATTTCAGTCTTTATCTTTAGCCCTTAATCAATTGAATGGCCAGGCTTCAGATTTTATCAAAAAGCTTAAAGAAGAGATAAAGGATTTATTCATGCAGACCGAGGCCTGGATAAATTTTCCTGAAGAGGATTTAGGCGCCCCATTAAAAGATTTCATAAATTCATTAAAAAAAACAAGCAGATCCGCCCTGGATCTTTTAAAAGGCGTAAAGGAAGCCGGTATGATCCGCCAGGGTCTAAAATGCGTTATTTGCGGTAAAACCAATGTCGGCAAATCCACTCTTTTTAACCGGCTTTTAAAAGAAGAGAGGGTTATAGTAAGCAAAGCTGCCGGCACCACCAGAGATGTAGTTGAAGATATAATAAACATAAGAGGCGTGCCTTTAAGGATATACGATACAGCCGGCATTCTAGAACCCAGTGATTTTATCACCCGAAAGGCTGTTGAAAAAACATCGGAAATATTCGATAAGGCTGATTTGGCAGTGCTTTTGCTTGACGGCTCGCGTAAGCCCAACGATGACGACCTGTTTTTGCTAAGAAAAATAAACTCTAAAAATGCGATTATAGCAATAAACAAAATAGATCTTGCCCAAAAGCTTGACCTTAAATCTATTTTTAAAGGTAAAGCCTCTGTAGTCAGGATGAGCGCTTTAAAGAATATAGGATTAGCTGATTTGGAAAAAGCGATTTATAATAATGTTTACAAAGTAAAATTGAACAAAGAAAATCTTATTTTTTTGAGCAACTATCAAGTCAAGGTTCTTGAAGATATCAGCCAAGACCTGGAAAAAGCAGTTGACCTGATCAAGAAAGGCTACACCATAGACTATATCAACATAATTCTTAAGGAGTGTTTAAACAGTCTGGGAAAGCTTACCGGCGAGGTCTTATCGCAGGAGGTTTTAGAAAGCATATTCAGTAATTTCTGCATCGGCAAATGAGAGCAGTAATTGCTATTGCTGAGTAAAAATATTAGAAACACCAAATATCAAATACGAATTATTAGAAATTATGTCAGAGTAGAGATTATGGAGGTTGAGCATGGATAAGAAGAAGATCGAGAAGGCTGTAGAAATGGTACTTGAAGCAGTGGGGGCAAATCTGAAAAAAAAAGATATTGCAGCTACACCTAGGCGTGTAGCCCAAATGTACGAAGAGATCTTAAGAGGGCAGAACCTAGATGCCAGTAAGGAATTGGATATCATACTGGAGCAGAAACATGATGAGATAATACTTCTTAAAGACATTCCTTTATATTCTATGTGTGAGCACCACATGCTTCCTTTTTTGGGCAGGGCCTATATTGCCTATATACCTGATAAAAGAATAACCGGCTTAAGCAAGATAGCAAGGGTTGTGGATATTTTAGCCAGGCGCCTGCAGGTTCAGGAACGCCTGACCACTGAGATAGCAGATGTTATAATGAAAAAATTAAAACCCAAAGGCGTGATGGTAGTGATAGAGGCAGAACACCTTTGCATGTCAATGAGGGGAATAAAAAAACCGGGAACCTTGACTACTACCTCTGTGGTAAGAGGTGTTTTTCGTTCCAATCAGAAGACTCGTCAAGAAGCACTAGGGCTGATGAAGTCCTAGCAACAGCAGGGCTTGTAGCGGCCAGTAATATTAATACTAATGAGCATAGTAACAAAAACCGGCGATAAAAGCAGGACTTGCCTTTACAGAGGGCCAAAGCTTTTTAAAGATCACCTGCGCTTTGAAATATGCGGCAGCATTGATGAGCTTTCGGCTTTTTTGGGTTTATCAGTTCTTAGAGTAAAGTCCATTGCTGATAAAAAAATACTTGATTCTATCCTAAGAGATTTATTTTTTATATCTACAGAAGCTGCTACCGAAGCCAAATACCTTAAACTTTTAAAAAAAAGGGTAGGCCGGGAAGAAGTAGATAAACTAGAGAAGTATATCGGCAAACTTGAAAAAAATAAAAAGATAAAATGCAGTTGTTTTGTGTTTGGTTTCAAGACCAGTTGCGGATCATATCTGAACATTGCCAGGACAATAGCCAGAAGGACCGAAAGAAGAATAGTAAGTGCCTTAAAAAAGAAGATGATAAAAAATAAATACTTAATTTTATATATAAACCGTCTTTCCGACCTGCTTTTTTTAATCGCCTGTAAATATCAGTAAGTGTTTATGGCAAAAGAAGCAATGTTTTATAAAGTTTTGGAAAAACAAAAGGTGCATTGCTATCTTTGCCGGCATAATTGCAGGATATCTGAAGACCAATACGGTATCTGCCGGGTGAGAGTAAACAAAAAAGGCGTTCTTTACAGCTTAGTTTATGCTAAGGCTATAGCTGCCCATATCGACCCAATAGAGAAAAAGCCTCTTTATCATTTTCTGCCTGGATCGTTTTCATTTTCAATAGCCACAAAGGGATGTAATTTCCAATGCGGTTTTTGCCAGAACTGGCAGATTTCACAAGTTTCAAAAGATCACCCGGAAATCGAAGGCCAGGAGTTTTTGCCTGAAGATGTTGTCAAGGCGGCAAGGCAAAACCAGTGCAAGAGCATTTCTTATACTTATACCGAGCCGACAATATTTTTTGAGTATGCTTATGATACCTGCCGCCTGGCCAAAGAAGAAGGTTTTTACAATATTTTTGTCACTAACGGCTATATGAGCCCACAGGCTATCAAAACAATATCGCCTTACCTTGACGCAGCCAACATAGATTTAAAAAGTTTTAGCAAGACGTTTTACCTAAAAAACTGCAAGGCTAAACTTGAACCAGTTTTAGAGAATATCAAGTATATGAAAGAGCTTGGCATCTGGATAGAGATAACTACCCTTATCATACCCGGAGAAAATGACAGTCCGCAGGAATTAGAGTCTATTGCTGAATTTATAGCTGCAATAGATAAAAATATTCCCTGGCATATAAGCAGG
>JAFGHG010000197.1 GCA_016939345.1 Candidatus Omnitrophota bacterium | reverse complement strand
CTTGTCAATATATATAACATTAGAATCATCCCGGTCGCGAATGGTTTTACCTTTTATTTCATAATCATCCGGCTCTTGGGGCTTGCGGTTTCTTATGTCTTCTATTGTCAATGGCTTAGGCTGGGTCAAATCGCCCAGCTGACCGTAAATAGTATCTTTATTGATTGCAGGATCATCGATAAATATGGTATTGGCCTGATCAAAACCCTTATAGGCATTAAGGTTCTTATCGAATATGAATTGTTCGGCTTCTTGAATATGAATAGTTTTAGTTTCAGGCTTATGGCTGGCCTTAACTCTTTCAACGATAAAATTGCCGTAAAACACCAGCAATAGGAAAAGAAGCAGGATTCCGCCTTTTAAGGCCCATTTTATCTTATGCATTATCCTCCTGTTTTGCACTTATTTGGCAGTTTTGATGTGGGCTTTTATCAATAAATCATAACATATTTTACTGGATATTCAAAGTAATCTTGATAAAATAGATTAAACGCTTACAAAGCTGGTTTTTTTAAAGTAAAAATCCTTTCCAAAACATGCAAAAATATGTTATATTTTTCTTCAAGAATCATTGGCTCATGATTAAACAAGGAGAAGCTGGATGAAAAAAAATACTGTCTTTGTTTTGGTCTTAGTTTCTTTAGCAGTAATTATCGCTATATATTGGCTTTTTTTTACAACCCCTAAACCCCAAGGTAAAATCCTGGCCCAAGTCGATAACTGGGTTTTGACTGATAATGACTTTGTCCAGAGGGTAAATACCCTGATTAAAGCTAATAATAACAACCCGGTTGTTCCGGTAGTAAGTGCAGACTCATTTTATAGAGCATTTATCCCGCCTAACCTGGAAAAAATAGACCTTTCAACCCAGGAAGGTAAAAAGCAATATTTAGAACTTATAGTCAATCAGGAAATTCTGGCTAAAGAGGCCAAAATGCGCAAATTAGATAAGGACCCTGATATAGCTCAAAATATACACAGAGCCAAGATAGAAATACTTAATATGGCCCTATTGGAACAAGTTTTAAAAAAAGTTTCGGTTGCTCCTTCGGAAATAGAAGAATTTTATGAAAAGCAATATAAGGCCCCTCTTGAGAATATTTACCAGAGAAAAATCAGGGAAATGGTTTTCGATAACGAAAATAAGGCAACAGCGGCTCTGGTGGAGTTGCTTCAAGGTTCTGATTTTGCATCTATGGCCAAAAACCGTTCAACAGCCGAATCCGCTAAAAACGGCGGTGACTTGGGCTATCTGGTATATAGACCGGATATAAAATTTCAGAAGTTCTGGGAAGTAGTGCTTCCTTTAGAAAAAGGCCAGATATCGAGCATATTCCAGGATCCAACAACCAGGAATTTTTATATAGTTAAAATAGATGATATAAAAAGGGGCGAGCCTCAATCCTTAAGCTCTTTATACGACAAACTAGAACTTATGCTCAAACAAAAGAAAAGCGTTGAAACAGTAGATAATATTATCGACAAAGTTAAATCAAAAGTTACGGTAGATATAAATCCAAGTTTAATCCACTGATACTGCGAGTGTTATAGGCTGGGCTAATCCTTTGTAAAAAAGAAGAAAATTATCCCGTAAAGCATAGCAGCCACACTAACCGAAGCAAACTGACTCGGCAGGCCTTGTTCAACATAAGGTATAAAAATATCCACTCCGATTATCTTAAAATAATTCAAATGACTTAAGTCTCTTCTTACAAGAGCCACAAGAAAGACTATAAACATGTGGACTATGGCTGAGAACAGCATAAGCTTAAATAGAGCATCGAGAAGCCTGTTTTTTGATATCCTGATTATGGTTTTATTCTTCATCCTGCTATTTATTTAATACTTATACCCTCAAATAAACCCTGTTTTATAAACCTGATTAAGATAGGCCCGGCCACTATTATAAGGATAACCGGCAATATGCAGAAAATAAGGGGGATCAGCATCTTTATCGGAGCTTTCATGGCTTGGCGCTCTCCGCGGTGAAATCTTCTAAGTCTAGTATCTTCAGAAAGTATTTTAAAGGTCTCCTCGACCGGTGTACCCATTCTGTCTGCCTGGATCAATATCCTTACAAAAGAAGTAACATCTGGTATATTGACTCTCTTTGACATAGCCCTTAAGGCCTCTACCCTTGGTTTTCCTACGTTTATTTCCTTTAAAACATAAGTCAATTCCTCGATCATCGGGTTAAGCTCGACCTTATCTACGACCCAGCGCACAGCAGCCATAAAATCCAATCCTGCACCTACACAAAGGCCTAAAAGGTCTATGGTTTCCGGCAATATCCTTACTATCTGAAACTTTCTCTTTTTAACTCTTGAATCAAGAATAATATCGGGGAGGAAAAAGCCCAGCAGACCTGCAGCAACCAGCCACCAGTTTTTTAAGTCGAACAAATAAAGAGCAAGAACAAAAAGTATGCATAATATCTCTTTTGCAACCAATAACTCTGCCGGGGTTATCCGCCAGCGGGCCAGGTACATTTTGTTGTTTAAAGGGGTTTCCAGCTTAAAAAGGCCGATGAAGACCTTATTCATCGGTGCCAGAGGCGAAAGTATCGATGAGATAACTGAGCCTTTTTTCTCTTTAACCTCTTCGCCAAAAACAGATATGGTTTCAGGGGCTTTGGGAAACATGCCAAGGAAAAAGAAACCAAAACCGCAGATCAAGGCTGCATATAAAAGCATTATAGTTATACTCATATTAAAACCTTCAAAAAGTTATATCTCTACTTTTCCGAATATATATATTAAAATAAAACCCAAAATCTGCAAAAAAATCGCTATCATCAACACCCAGCGGCCAAGCTCATCCTGCCACATGATATCAAAATGATCAGGCTTTATCTTCCAGACAATATATACAAACACCGGGCCTAATAAAGATATAATTATGGCCTGCAATCTCGCCTGTAAGGTCAAAGTAGATACTAATTCCCTTAGCTTCAGCCTGTCCCTTATGGTCTCAACTAGTTTCATAAAAACCTTGGTCAAATCTCCTCCTGTTTCTCTGGCTACCAGAATGGCTGATGAAACCAGGGTCATTTCTTCCGAAGGCATACGTTTATTAAGCCGCATCAAGGCCTCTTCAAGGGTAACACCTACCTTGATCTCTCTGTTTAAAAGCGATATCTCCTGGCTCATCGGAGGCGTAGTCTCCTCAGCCAGGATCTCAAAAGCCTGGACCAGGGTCAAACCGCCCTTCAAACAGCTGTTCATTATCATCAAACTATCTACCAGCTGATTAACAAAGGTCGTCCTTCGGCGTTTATCAAGAAATTTTACCAGCCAAACAGGGAAAAATGCTCCTACGATGCCGGCAATAAGAGCAAGCCACCACTTACCTGTAGAGATAAAAACAGCAAAAATAGCTATTAGAGGTATTATTATATAG
>JAFGHG010000014.1 GCA_016939345.1 Candidatus Omnitrophota bacterium | reverse complement strand
TATACAGCAGGAAAAAGCAAGGCAATTAAGATTATTATTTACGGAATGCTTTGTCTATTATATCCTTTGAGATATAAAGTGAGGAGTCTGCATATTTTGAATCTTTGAGAAAAATATAGGTTGGTATACCGGTTACGTAAAATTTATCTGCTATTGCTGCTGCCGGATCAATAATTATCTTGGCTAATATCTCCTCTTTTAAATTGTATTTCTTTAGAAACCTTTTTACCGTAGTTGCGCGTTCTCCGGTATTTATGTAGTAGATATTCACGTCCTTCAAAAAATCATATTTTTCGTTGATATTATTGATCTCGGTGCGGCAATACGGACACCAGGTTGTCCATATAAATAGTATAGTTTTCGGCGATGCAATGATATCCTTATAGGAAACTTCCTGGCCGTTTATATTTTTTAACTTATAATCCTCTGCAGATAGATTGTTAACAAAAAAAAAGGCAAAAAGCAAAAGGGATAAACAAGCTAATTTACTGTGTTTAAAAATTTTAGAAAATACCATATACCCACTCCTGTTAATACTGCTCCAATAATTTTTTTCAGCAATATAGTCCATATGCCTTGTTTTGGCAACCTTCTTATTAATGAGGAGAAAGTTCCCAAGATTATCAATATCAACCCATAACCTGTAGAAAACAAGAAAAGAGCCAAAGAACCATAAGCCACGTTTGCTCTCTGGCTGATGAGATTTAATATTGAAAATAATACCGGAAAATTACAAGGGATCATGGAAAAAGCTGATATCATGCCCAGGACAAAAACTGAAATTAAGCCCTTTTTGCTTTTATATTCGTAATTAAAGGAAAATACAGGTATGTTTACTTTTATCAGCTCAAAAAGGTCAAGTCCTAAAAAAATAAAAATAACCGAGAGAATGATATAAGTAACGGGATTAATGAAAAAATTGGCTAAAAGAATATGTGAGACAGAAGCCACGACCCCCAGAAAGGTGTATACAAGAGCAATGCCGCTTACAAAAATACAGCTTATAAAAAAGCCTTTAAACTTTGTCGATGCTGATACTGCTCCAATAATAGCTAGGGTAATGGGGACCAGAGGATAAATGCATGCTGAAATACTAGCCAGTATACCGGCCAGAAAACTAATTACCAGACCTATCAAAGGTGAAGATGCAAAAAGTTCTTCGAATTTTATAAGTATTTCTTCCAGCATCGTAGCCATGTCCAGTCTTAATCACATATAGGTCTGAGAATTCGCTTCGTTCATAAGCCAATCCTGATATTCTTTATTGATCTGGTCTATCCTGAAAGAGATAATTTCAGGAACTTCATAAGGATGGTTGTTTTGAATAAAAGTTTTAAGCTTGGGATATAATATATCTTTGGTCTTAATCAGCAGTATGGCTTCCTGGGAGTGATCAATTTTGCCTTTCCACCAGAAAAAAGAATCAACACCTTTTATTATGTTTACGCAGGCACAGACTCTTTCCGAAAGTAAAGCCTTTGCTAAATCCTGGGCATTTTCCTGAGGAATTGATACCATTACTACAATAACCATAATGACTCCTTTTTTTTGAGATGGATTATATGCTGGCTATAGGTTTTCCAGGGCTTGCTTCTCACTGTCAAACATCCTGAATACTTTCCCAAATTTCACAATCCTAAAAATAGAGCCCAGCTTGGCACTCATCTCGCAAAATACCAGTTCACCGGACAAGCCTTTTAACTGCTGAGAAAATTTAGCTAAGGTGGCCATGCCTATACTGTCTATATATTCAACATCTTTAAAATTTATAATTACTTTAATTTTTTTTTCATCTAACAGCTTCGCAAAGGTGTTTTTTAAACTTGATACAGTATCGATATTTATCTCTCCTTTAAGGCAACAGACACTTACACCGTCAACTTCTTTTAAATTGATATTCATTGCCACCTCCTAAGGCTTTATTTTATTACACAGTTTTTAAATAAAGGCTGTTAGATAATATAACGCGCCCGGCAGGACTCGAACCTGCAGTCCTCTGGTCCGAAGCCAGATGCCCTATCCAGTTGGGCCACGGGCGCAAATCTATATACCTTTTGATACAAGATCCAGCGCCATGCGCAGATCTTCATGCGTATTAATATAAGGGCTTACCTTGGGGATGAAGGCTGCAATGTTCAGCTCTTTGCTGCCTTCTATCGCTTTTACTGTTGGCCTGGCTGTGAACATAATTGCCGGAACATGTCTGTCTATTTCGCGTATTTTCCTAAGCAACTCTATACCGGTAATATCAGGCATTACATAGTCTAAAATTAAAGCTTTGGGATTTTGGTTTTTGAATTTTTCCAGAGCCTCGTCGCCATTGGCCGCCGTTAAAACCTCATATCCCCAGGATTCAATCACTTTTACCATAAGGTTTATAAAATCAATTTCGTCATCAACCAAAAGAACTTTTCTTTTAGCCATAAATCCTCCTTGTTAATTATCGCCAACCAATGATTTAACTTTTTTAATCAGTTCAAGATAGTCAAAAGGCTTCAATAAAAAATCAGAGGCTCTTGACTCTTGGGCTTTTTTGTTGATGTTGTCGGCACTTGCAGTTAAAAGTAATATTGGTATTGACTTAAGTTTTTGTTCCTGGTTGAGTTTTTGGCTCAGTTCAATCCCATTAAGCCCGGGCAGGCATAAGTCAAGGAGTATTAAATCGGGTAGGTTATCGCGGACAGATTCATAGCCTTTAAGCCCGTCACTGGCAATAAAAACCTCAAATCCCTTTTTTTCTAGAACAAATTTTATCATTTTTGCAACATCAGCCTCGTCTTCTACGACTACAATACGTTTTCTCATGGTTTATTTAATTACTTTACAATATTCTACTTTATGTGTTTTGCTGATATATAACTACGCGCCCGGCAGGACTTGAACCTGCAACCCTCTGCTCCGTAGGCAGATGCTCTATCCATTTAAGCTACGGGCGCAAACCCTTCATAGCAAAAAAAACTATTGTCTTGGCAGCTACCCCAAGTTAACTAATCTAACACGCCCAATATAGCCCCATAAAGAACGGCAACAAAACCTAAAAAAACTAAGGGGGCAAATCATCTTTTTTATCAATAAGATATTGGCTATAATCAATTAGATTAAACTATTAACTAATAATTGTATCATGGGTTAAATAATTAACAAGTGTAAATAGTCTGGTTCAGGAGGGATTTTATTTAGAATTTTGGCTATTTTTTGGTTTTATCTTCCCAATGTGTTACTACCCCATCTTTTATATAAATATACTTATCGTTGTCTTTGAGTATATTGCCGTAGGTCCATTCCTCGAGTTCTTCCAGCAAATAGATTGTTTTCCTTATATCATCCGGTTCGCCGATACTGGCTACAACTTGCTCTTTGGTCATGCCCCGGGAGATCTTTCTTTCTCTGATGAGTTTTTGAAAGTTCCTTGTTATCTCGATTATCCGCATCTTTTGGTTCTTGGAATCTCGAATAAGGTCTTTTGCCTTTTCTATTTCGTCAGGTTTTAGGCTCTCATAGCTCAAGGCTCTATGGGCATAAAAGATTGCCTGGTCATAATGACCATAAGCTTGATGAAGGCGCGGTAAACGAAAATTATCGCTGGCAAGAGAAAACTGCTCAAAAGCCTTTCGATAAGATGCTCCTGCAGAGAAAGCGTAAAAAGTAAAGGAAAAAAATAATACAGCAAAAGGAATATATAAATTTTTAGATCTAGTCATGTTCTTTGTATCTATTTGAATTATTTTCTTATTGCGTTTTTTGTCACGCAATAATCTTGGAATATCTTTTTGGCGGGCAGTTATCTTGTTTTTTGGCACTTAGTTTAATCAGTATGGTATACTCTATCAAACCGAATTCGTGTTATACGATAGCGGTCATACTCATTGGCGAAATTAACGGTTATTAAGACCGGCTCGAATTTTTCAAATCTTGCCTTGTAAACAAGTACAGGAAAGTCTCGATCAAGCTTTGATTTCTCAAGCAATAATTTTCTGGAAATGACGTTACCCAGATCTTCTTTATATATTTTAATAAATGCATTATCAAAATGCTGCTTTTCAGTGACTGGTTCCATTTTTTTGGCAAAATATTGGTAAAAGGATATATAATCCTCAAGCATGTATGCTTCCAGGGTTTTTTCAGTAAGCAGGTCTAAAGTGTCGATCAAATACTGCTCTGAAGGCTGGGCGGCGGCAGATCCCGGAAAAAAAGCAGAAGTAGTTATCAGAAAAAAAATTGTTAAATATCGCGAAAAAATAATCATCATTCCTCCTTGTAGCAAGGTATGAACCTATAAGATAATTTTAACTCCCTAAACCTTTTTTTTCAAGAAAATTATGATAAAAGATCGTTTTTGGGCAGGGTTTATTCTTTGACTCTGGTTTGAATTTCTTTTTTATATGAATTTATCTTCTGGTTATCCAGACCTTCGTGCTCCATTTTTACTATGTGAAGGGCATAAATTATGGGTATTGAATAATTTTTTTCATCTGAATAAAAAATATCTAGTGAATTAACAACTTCCTTAAAGGTCATATCCATAGGAAACCTTCTAAACATGGGAGAAGCCTCGACATCTTGAGAACTTAAAAAACCGGATTCGCAGAAAGCAGTACCGTCATAAAGACCGCTGATATAGGAAATCTTCATTACCGGTAGAAATTTATTCCAGTCATTACCGTTGAAAAATTTGCCTCCGGCAAACAAAGCTGTTTCAAAAAAATAAAACAAAATTATAAAGGCAGTCAAAGAAGGAAATTTTTTCATTTTTTATCTTAGTTTACATTAATTGAAATCCTTTCACAGGATTTATTGCTGTTTAGCCCTGCTTTTCTCTAATATATCCAGTATCTTGTTTAGCTTCTCGGCAAAAGGATGCATGATATCTGTTTTGCGAAGGTGCATGCGAAAAGAATAGTCACCGTTAATTATCTGTTCAAGAATGTTTTCCATACGGCCTAAGGCGCCGAAACCATGGTGCAAAATCCAAAGCAGGGTTATCACAAAAACTATCATTATTCCTAAAAAATTAAGCTGGATGATGAAATATGTATATAAGCCGACGTTCGGCATGTATATATTATCGCTGAACATCTTAAGTACGATCGCTGAATTAACTAAAAAAGCCGCAAGCATCGCTCCAATAACAAAACGCATGAATTTGAATCTCGCCGGTGACTTCATGTGATAGAATTTTCTTCGTTTATAAGCCATAAACACCTCCCTTTATCCAAAAGGAACCATCGTCAATTGTCTCTATTCTAACAAATTACCAAATGGCTGTAAATAAGGGACAGGTAAGAGCTATTAGGCAGTTTTGCTTTTAGAAGGGTATTTTTTATTAAAAGGTCCGATATAAACAGCCCTCGGCCTAAAAATCCGGTTATTCTGCAGATACTCCATAACCCGTGCGGTCCAGCCGGCTACTCTGCTTACCGCAAAAAGAGGTGTGTAGAGATCAACCGGGATACTTAAGGCATTGTAGACAATGCCTGAGTAGAAATCGACATTCGGAAATACTTTCTTTTCCTCTCCCAGGGTCTTGATTACCTCATCTTCTAGCTGTTGGGCAATCAAAAACATTTTTTGGGAAGATTGGTTTTTTTTAGACAAGTATTCAGCTAGCGGACGCAGGACCCTGGCTCTAGGGTCGTAAGCCTTATAGACCCGATGCCCAAAGCCCATAATCTTTCTTTTTTCTCTGCATGTTTTAGTGAACCAGTTTTTTACATTTGCCGGCTCTGCGATTTCCTCCAGCATTTTTACAACTTGTTCATTTGCGCCTCCATGAAGCGGTCCGTTAAGGGCTGCTATGCCTGAACCGATAGAAAAATAAATATCAGAAAGGGTGGAAGCCACTACCATCGAGGCAAAAGTGCTTGCATTCATTCCGTGATCGGCATGCAGTATCAGTATTATGTCCATTATCCTTTCCTGCTCAGGATCAGGTATTTTTCCTGTCATCATGTAAAGAAGGTTTGCGGCATGATCAAGCTCAGGGTTCGGTTCAAGCGGAAAATTCCCCTGCCGAAGCCTCGCAATTGAAGCTGCCACTGTTGAGAGGCCGGCTATAAGACGATAGCAGGAACGGTATCCTACCGCAGACTCAACACCCAGGCTAGGTTTTAAACCTGGTTTTTTTTGTTTTTTATACTTAAATTCATAAATTGCATGCTGTTCGCCCTTTGGTTTAGTTTCCATTGGTATAGAGTCTTCATCTGTGCCGATAATCCCTTCAACATCCAATTTATGGGAATCTTCATCTATGTCGGTGAACTCCTGGCGCATCAGATTAGAAGCCAGACGCAAAGTGCCCATGGGATTCATGCTTTCAATAGGAAAACTTACCAATGTGCGCAAAATATTAGGAACCTTTCGGCAGTGTATTAAATCCTGTTTAAAAGCTTTAAGCTGTTTTGAGCCGGGCAGATTACCGTGCAGCAATAAATAAGCTACTTCTTCGTAACTGGAATATGCGCACAGGTCAAAAATATCATAGCCTCTATATATTAGCTGCCCTTTGCTTCCGTTTACATAGCCTATTTTGCTCTCACAGGCGATTGCGCCCTCAAGCCCAGGGCCTACAATACAATTTACCGGCCATTGAATGGGTTTTGCAAACAAAGGTTCTGGTTCGGATTTGGTCTCGTTTCGGGCACGCTCTGCTGCTTTAAGGACCAACTCTGTTATTTTTTTTGTTTTTTCATGTAATTTCTTCATTGCACTCCTTCGAATATCTTTTCAGCAACAAAATCTGAAAGCCCATAATTAAGCGACGATACTTGGATTTGAGTCTTAGTAGCGTCAACTTCTTCAAAAAAAACAGCTACTTCGGTAGAATCAGGACATCGCCCTCCATAGCTAAAAGAAAAATCGCGCACGACCATAAATCCTTTGCTTGCCGATCCTCTATAAGGCGTAGCAGTTAAATCTCTTAAAAGCCTCTCTGTATCCCTGTAAGCTGTAAAAATATCTTTATCGACTACCTTGCTGTGTATTTTTCCAGAAGTCTTGAATGGGCTTACACCGATACCCAAGACCCTGGCTGTTTCTCTGGGGCTGCAGCCTATTAGAAATGATAAGATCAGTAAATAAAAAAATATTTTTTTCATGGGTTGAGGTCAATCGCAGCCGTAACGGCAGACGCCCACAAAGTGTCTTATTTCCTGACGCTGGGGATTGCCGACATCTACGAATTCTACGCCGGCCTTCTGCATTGATCCTGTGGGCTGATCCAAGAGGGTCCATTTAACCTTAGCTTTTGCTTGGATAGTTTTTTTTGTGGGCAAACGGAAGGAAAGCTGTATTAAGTCATCAACTGTTAATTGGTCATTATTAACAATAAAACTCATGCCTCCCTCAGATATATTGATTCCTTGATCTAGATTATCAAGCGTATTTTGTCCTCTCCAGATAATGCCTCTCTTTAAATTTACTCTCGGGGTTCTACGCCTTTCTTTCATTAACCCCTCCTTTTTTGATATTATAGCATATTTTTAGTTAAAATCAACCGCAGATAAAGAAAGGCTTATTTTATCTTACGTACTCCCGGCAAAACAGCCAGGGTAACCTTAGGCACATCACCATAAAAAGCTTGATATATGTCCATGTATTTGTCCTTTCCTCCAAGAAGAGCAAATGTAAAAGGCATGACTTCTTTGGCTTTTTTGCTCATAAGAGTGGAGATATTGCGTATATCCCATTGAGCATGTGAATCCTGTCGCAGTCGTGAAATATGGTAAACTTCTCTGGCGTTTACTTTAAACAAAACCCTTCTACGATGTGCATTGGTGAGAATATAAGGAGCTATCAAAGGTTTCTCCCGAAACAGTTTATCATAAAATATATTTGTTTGCTCAACAACATCCATGAATTTTTTTGTAAAACCTATTTCTTTTATTGATTCCGGTATGGTAACGCCTAATTCGGGATTGTATGGCTGCGAGGTTATCGTCGACATCCTGTGTCTTTTTAACTGGCCAAAACAGGCTGCAGAAAGGACTATATTGTATGTAAAATCGACATCCTCAAATTCTCTTAT
>JAFGHG010000196.1 GCA_016939345.1 Candidatus Omnitrophota bacterium | reverse complement strand
TTGAGCTGTAAAACCTGATGTTTTAATAAGTTTATTTATTCTGTCTTCTTTTAAGGCGAGCTGCTGGCTGTAATCAATATCCTGGAAACGGCAGCCTCCGCACTCCTTAAAATGTTTACAGAGCCGAGTGCTGGTCATTAGTCCATAGTCCATAGTCAATAGTCCGTATTCAATAGTTATTTTATCATCAAATCTTTAAGGGGTTTGCGCCGGCTGGTTTTAGTTTTAGCCAAAGGATAGCCTAAGGCGATTACTGCTTCTAATTCTAAAGTGCTGCCAAGCTTAAGAAACTTATGGACTTTCTTGCGCTGGTTAAGGATCTCGCCAAGCCAGCAAGCTCCCAGGCCTTGGCAATGGATATATAAAAGCATATTTTCAATTGACGCTCCAATTGCCATAAGGTCTTTTTGGTAATTATATGAAGTCTTCTTATTAAGAAATACAGCTATCAACTTTTCTGCTGATTTGATTATACTCTGGCAATGAGTAAACTTACAAAGTGCGTCTTTATTTTCTCCCTCTAATACCATGAATTTCCAAGGCTGGTTATTGAGCCCCGACGGAGCCCAGCGTCCGGCTTGGAGGATGTTTTCAATAAGTTCAGGACAGATTTCCTTATTTTTAAACCTGCGCACAGACCTGCGTTTCTTAATAATTGGCATCAAATCCATATTCCCCGCCTTTAATATTCGGTGTTATTATATTTATCTATGCTCAAAAATCAAGGAATAATATCAAATAAGCGCAAAATCCAAACAAGGCTGGCTCCTATAATGGGGTTTTGATATAATATAAAAAGCCGCCGGTCCCGGCCTCTATAATGAGGTTTTGATATAAAATAATATGATACGCAAATTTAAATCAATATATCTTTTTGTCCTGGACTTAAAAAACCTCCGGGTTTAAAAAGAATGAAGAAAAAAGATTTAGTAAATTCCGGGTTTTTAAGCTTGTTTTCTTTTTTTATCCTGTTTTTTTTCCGGGCAACTGAGCAGACCGGAGACAGCCTTAATTATCTTTACTGCGCCAAAACCGGAGAAAACCTTTTTCACCCCCACCATCTTTTATTTAACCCGGCAGTCCGGATTTTTTATTTACTCTTTTCCTATATTTTTAAAAATAGCGATGTCCTGCTCTCTGCCCAAATCCATAATATAATCTGGGCTGTTATAACGGTTTTGTCTGTTTATTTTATTATCGATAAAATATCCGGTTCGAAAGCACTCTCTCTGCTGGCTTCACTTTCCTGGAATTTTTGCCTAGGCTTCTGGTTCCTTTCAACTCAAGCAGAAACCTATGTTGCGGCCTTAGGCTGTATAAGCCTGATAATTCTGATTTTAGCTAAAAAATATGAAAAAATCATAACCACCCGGCAATATTTATCTATCTCTTGCTTATTTATTTTAGGGGTGCTGTATCATCAGATGATGATCTTATTTTTTATTCCTATGACAATCTATTTTCTTTTTTGCCAAAAAAGAAATTACCTTAGGATTTTTTTAATTAATGCCTTTGTTTCCGTCATAGCCATAGTGCTGATTTATGTGGCAGCTTTTTATTTCAGCCGCAAAGGCCTTGAGGCGAAAAGCTTCTATTATTATGCCACTCTTTACTGGCATAATCCCGTCGCTTGTTGGGGAAAGTTTAATCATTTTAACCTTTTGACTATTAAGCAATTCATCTTTAGCCAGCTATGGAATTTTATTGCTGTTCCCCTTAAGTTTAAAAACATTTTCATTTATATTTTCCTGGTCCTTAAGGTTTTTTTGATCATCTGGCATGTTGTCTCTGTATTTAAGAAAAAACCTTTTTATAAGATAAGGCTGGCTTTGATCGTCTTTTTGCTCGTCCATTCGCTATTTTGCATCTGGTGGCTTCCCGAAGAAACTGAATTTCCTTTGATCTCTGCCTGGGCATTGCTTATCCTGGGATTTATTTTTTTAAATGATATTTCAGAAATAAGCAGGAGAAAATTAAATCCTGCTCTTTTTTTTCTGATCAGCCTGATGGTCTTTGGTCTTGCCTTTAGAAACTACACTACAATAATCTCGGGTATGCATAAAAATAAGGGTAAATCTTATGATAGAGCCTGTCAGTTAGCCAGGCTAAACAAAGAAGGCTGCATTCTCTTTGAAGGCCATCCGGTAATCTATAATTATAAATTTTACTTTAACAAAAAGGCCATAGTTGATGACTTTGACGCCCTTGTTTCTTTCTATAACTTCAAACAGCCTCTGATTAATCTTGATGGAAAAACCTGCCTTTTTGTATCTCTAGATACTTTGTCGCCGAGAAATAATTTTACCGGTGCCAATGGTTACCTAAAACCAAAGGAGTGGCTGCTGTTTATTGAATGGCTGTTTGCTGTTGAAAAAGACAAGGCAGGCATAATCAGGGGCTGTCGCGAGTTTCAGGTCATAGTAGACCCTCTGAAAAAAGATGAAGTTTTTCTTAAATTAGGCAGCAAAAAAACAGCAGTAGACGGATTAGCTGATATGCTAAGCCGGCTTGATAAAATGCTTGAGCCCTATCTCAAAGAGGAATATAAAAATATTTTTACCCGCTGGCTTAATGATCTTTACTTAAAAAAAATCAAGCCCACCAGTAGCCAAGCTTTTTAAGTATTCTCGGGCTTTTCTGCCAATCGCTCAATACCGTTACCCATATATCCAGGTAGGATTTTTTCCCAAAAATCATTTCAATGTCTTTTCGGCATGCTACGCCTACTTCTTTTAAAACAAAGCCTTTTTTGCCCACGACTATGGTTTTCTGGGATTTTCTCTGGACATAGATATTAGCCTTTATATAGATGCTTCTTTTGTTATCTCTTACTTCTTCTATTTCTACAGCCAGAGAGTGAGGCAGTTCGTTTTTAAGTTTTAAAAATAGCTTTTCGCGGATAATATCTGCCAGGCGGAAAGTCAAAGGGAAATCTGTTAATGTTTTCTGGTCGTAGTAGGCCGGGCCTTGAGGTAGATTTTCCAGTATAGCATCTTTTATCTTGTCTATGTTTTTTCCCTTGGCAGCGGAAGCCGGTATGTAGTATAGAAGCGGGTTGCTCTTTTTACCGACAACTGCTTTATCCCAAAGTTTAATATAATCATTGAAATATTTTTTTTCCAGGTCTATTTTATTTAAGACCATGATTATCTTCTGTTTCTGTCCGGTAAGCATATCAAGAACTCTTTTCTCTTCATTTCCAGGCGGCCTTGATGTATCAACCACATATATTATCAAATCTATACCCTCAAGGGCCCTTTTGGCCACAGTGTTAAGATGCAGGGTCAGCTGGTCTTTGAAATTATGGATCCCGGGGGTATCTACAAAAATAACCTGCGCCTCTTGAATGTTTAAAACACCTCTTATCTGATGCCTGGTTGTCTGAGGGATTTGGGAAATAATACTTACTTTCTGCTGGATAAGGCTGTTAAGCAAAGAAGACTTGCCCACATTTGGCCTGCCGATTATGGCCACAAACCCTGATTTAAAATTCTTTTCCTGCAAGTTATCCATTATAAGCTGTCCAATCCATTTTTTAAGGACACTCCTAAGACCTTGGCCTTAAGGGGATTGTAACCCTCAAAACAAAGCAAAAAATAGGCTGTTGAAGACAAAGAACCTGTCATCTTGCCCTTGGGAGTCCTCCATCCGTGACCGGTGTCGATAAAATCTTTTGAGGCATAAGGCAGGCAGGGGTCTTCTTTGCCGGCCCGGGATAAAGAGGTTATGATCATTTTCTGAAGTTCGTTAAAATAAAACCTGGCCTTATTAAGATAGGCTTTTGATTTATCTGGATCCTTATCCAGGTAATAATCAGCCATGACTTCATAAGCCAGGATCATCTGAGAAGTCCATTCTCCTGAAACAACTCCCCCTCTGGCAGAATTCTTTACTTTAGCAAAATCAAATCCCTGTAATGTTATCTCTCCCTCGTCTCTTTTGAATTTTACTTTGACCTCGCAATTCTGACGGGCAAACTCTAATATTGCTTCGGGATTCATATCCAAAGAATAAAGGAGTTCAGGGCCCAAGGCGGTAACAGACCAGGCATAAGTATCTGTGGCTATTGTCGAATCGCCTTTTCCTCTTTTTACCGGAAGCCCGGATTTACTATAAGCATTAAGAGCTATCCAGTTCTTGATTTTATCCGAGGCCTCAAGATACTTCTTGTCCTTACTAAGCTCGTAATAAAGCCTAAGAAAAGAAAATGCATCAAGGTTGTGTTCAGTTGAATACCAATTATGCTGGGGGCCTCCTTTTATGCCGCCTTGGCTATCCTGCAAAGAAAGAATAAGGCTGGCAGCAGCATCAGCTAAAGCCAGGTATTTTTTCTCGCCTGTGCGCTTAACATAATCAAGCGCAGCTAAACCTATCCAGGCATTGGGACCGCTGTGAACAGTATATTCAAAAACATCTCCTTGGGCGTAATAAGCATTATATATTTTCTGGCCCATATTTATCCTGCCTAAGTAAAAATCAAGCACCTTCTTGGCCCGGCTGTTGTCTTCTTTAAGAAGAAAAACAAAAGCTGCCAAAGCCTGGTCATAAGTAAAACATACCCTTTCCAGGCTGTTATCTCCTTCATAACTTAAAATGAGCCCGCTTGAAAGGTTCTGACGGTTTTCTATCCAATCATATAAGCCGCTTATTACTTTTTGAGAACTTTTCAATTTATCTTTTTTGACTTCTTTAGACTCCTCTTGCATATCAGGCAGGTCCTTTAAAAGGTTTTTTGCCCTTAGCCTTAGAAACTGCTCTTCTGCTGTTATAGCTTTTGATTGTTGTTTTAAAATATCAAGTTCCTTGCCCAGTTGCAAGGCCAAAGAAGAATTTTTATCATCTTTCAATGTGCTTTGATACCAGCTTTCTCTTTCTTTAATTTCGCTATCAATCAAGGCAACAGCCTCCTCCAGCTCTTTCATTCTTTTATTTACATAGCCTTCAATGAACTGCTTATTTTTAATGTTGTTCTCCAAAAAAGAATCCTTGAGTAAAATGGCAACGTGATCTCTGACCAGACTTCTGTTTTGATAAGACAGGACCCTGGCTTTCAAAAATAAAAAAGAGGTTATGATTATAAACAGGCAAAGTATAGCTCCGACCGCATAGGGAGTGACCTTTTTAAAAACAGCATAGGCAAACAATTCATTGTTCAGCCTGCTCTGCTCTTGATCAAATTCCAAGCCGAATAGGTACTGGCAGAATTCATCAAGTTTTTCCTGTTTGGTCCAGACAACCTTTGCTTTAAAAACCAGTGGTTTATGTTTAAATCCCAGGTCGATTCTCAAAGAAAGGTTCAGGCCGGAACCGGAGAACTTCTCGAAAAACCCCGGCCAAAGGTCATTAATAAAAAGACATATGCCGCCTTTGCCTATGTCTCTGGTAAAGCCCTGCAGCCAGGGAGTTGTCCTCTTTCCTTGAGAATCAGTAAGGTAAAGCTCTACCGGAAGAACGCTGTTGATCCTTATATACTTTCGCCTCTCTAAATCAGCCATTTTTGATTACTCTGGTTAAGATTACAGGCAAATGATAATAAAATTAAAAGCGGGTTAATGGGACTTGTCTTTCAATCTCTGCAGCTTTGCAAAGAATACCTTGAATTCAGGAAGCTGCCTGAGACTATCAAGATCAGCATCTTCTTTTATATAGGTAAACTCATCATAACCGAAAAGCACAGCTTTTTTTAATTCTTTTAAGGCTTCGGGGAGTTTTCCCACTAATGACAAGCTGCAGGCAAGATTATAGTGGATGGTCGGGTCGCTTGGCTTTAACTTGGCTAATTTCTTATCTACGTCAAGGCCTTCTTTATAAAAACCTTTTCTGGTATAAGCATCGCCTAAGGGTATCAGGACATTTACGCAGTCAGGCCGTTCTTTCAAAATATCCTCATAAAACCTGATCTCGAAATCTTTTCTCTTTGCCGGCCTGGTTTTCTTTTTTTTATCTTTTCCCTTCACTAAATCTTCTCCAGTATTATTTCTTCGCGAAGAAAATAAATTGCCTCTTTTAAATGCTCCATATATTCCTGATACTCGTCCTGATAAACAAACCTTCTTTTTGTGGTAAGCTCCTCAAAAAAATCAATTGTTTTATCTGACTCCTGATATGAAACTACAAGTTTAAACCACTTGTTTTCGAAGGTCTTTGATTCAGGCAGGGATTTTATTTTCATGTTTGCAGGTAAATTTATTTTTATCCGGGCCGATTCGGTGCTGAGCCCGTCAAAATCTATGGGGAAATTTCTCTTGGTTTTTCCGATTACATTATGGTCTGGCTTTAATTGATCAAGAACCGGGACTATGCGCAGATTACGGGCGGGATTTAAAAACTTTTCGGCTTTGAAGGTATATATCAATTTAGGGTCCTGATCAAAATCATCGACGTTTATTATTTCATGTCTGATTAGCTTGGACAAAGACGATATCTCAAGCATCTTCTGCTGGATGTCTTCCTTGATTATTGCCGGATGGGTGTATTTTAGATAGTAACGGTATCCAGAGGCAAAATATCCGTGGCTTTGGACTTCCCTGGTTATAACAGCATCCTCCTCCTGGCTTATATCTATGTTCATCGTATATTTTAAAAAATTATCCCTGTCCTGAGCTATCTCGGTTATCCTGTAGGTCTTGTCTAAAAAGACCATTACTTTTCTTTCCTGATCGCCGAGAGGGACAGTTTGGAACGCTGATGTCTCGGAAGTCGGATCCATAAAAACCAGCTCATCTTCCATATCAAGGACAGCTATAGCATGATTAAAGCTTATGGTTGCAAAATCTTCATCTATTGCATAAGCTTTTCTCGTGGGTATCAGAACGGGATAGGCTTTCAGACCGGCTTCTCTGAGCATGCCTACCAGAAGAATAGCCTGGTCTTTGCAGTCTCCGTATCTATTGGTGAATACCTCCTGGGCATGATGGGGTTCATAACCGCTGTCGCCGTATTCTATGGCTACATAGCGTATATCCTGGGAAACATACTCAAAGATATTCTTTGCTTTTTCAAAATCATCCTTGGCGCCTTTAGTCAATTCTTTGACAAAATCCTTTATTTCATCGCTTAGATCTAATTTATCCTCATATAACGGCCTCCACCAATTGTAAACCTCATCCCAGGAAGTAAGGCTTGATACTGCAAAAGCCGGGTTAACCAGAGATCCGGAGGGCATCTTGTATTCGGGGATAATAGCCTGGATCTCATTAAACCGCCAGGTGTGAGTTTTGGTATCTGTTTCTTCTTTTATCTCCGGTTTTAAATTTATGCCCTGGGCATACTCCTGGTTAAAATATTTGATATTTACCGGGGTTTTTTTCGGAGTGGTCAATTCAAATTTTGCCATGTAAATCGGGTATTTTTCCCTAAGGCGGTAGATAAAGCTGAAATCGTCCTTGTTTATCAATTTTGAAGCATAGATATTTATCTTGTATTCGATAATAGAGCCGACATCTACAGCCGGCATGGAAACGATAAATGCCCGGGAATTACTGTAAAGGGGGTAATTAAGGTAGCGGCTGACATCACGGATGTTTTCTTTCCCTGTGTAAAGCACCTTCTCGTCCTTTGTTATGCTCCGGGCATAATCAAGCTCTACTCTTTGATAAGTCGAATCATAGCCTATCTCGACCTCAGCCAGCTCCTTGCCCCGCTCTTTCAGGACCTTCTCAATAATATGGATTGTAGAGACTGATGTATTATCAGGGAGTATAGAGGTCTTTTCGTCGACCAAAAGGATTACAGCAGCATCGTCTTCTAGGCTGCTTACGAAATCGCTGGCCTGCACAGAAAGTTTTGCTATCTCCTGAGGTGTACCGGTTTCTATTTTGGTCTTGATAAAATCTATCCTCTCCTTGGCCATATCCTCATAGGGCGGCTTTACCTTCTTGTAAGCCCTTAAAGCCATGGGAAAAAGGTTTTTGGCTTCTAGGACTGTCGCATATAAAAACAGGCTTTCGGAGTCTTTTAAGTCTTCGCCTAGCTGCTCATAGACTTCTATAGCCAGATCATAATCTTTATCCTTGGTATAGGCTTTAGCCAGCAATTCCCTGTTTTTAGACGACTTACTTTCTTTTAATATTTCAATGGCTGTTTTATAGTCACGGAATTGATAAAAAAAATCTCCGGCTTCAAATCGAATTTCCTGATTGCCGGGATCAGCCTTCAGCCTTTTTTGATAATCAAGGGCTAAAGCATCATAACTTGATTTTAATGCCTGTTGGGATGCCGAAGGCTTATTTTTGGCTTCTTCATCTTGAGCACGGGAACAGGAAAGTGCAAATACAATAAAGAGGGCTGCTGAAATCTTAAGCAATGATTTTGATGACATCTTTTATCCTTTGGTTTCTTTTGATTCCTATTTTTTTGGCCTCCTGGCTCAGGGAATAAACCTTCGCATCTAAAGCATCTTTGATCGTTGAAACGCCTTTTACTTTAACAGCCGAATCTGCGAACTTATTGGCAACCTTCATGCTCAAGTAACCGCACATAACATAACCCTTATCCCCTCTTAAGACAATAAGAAACTTTTTATTTAATTTTAAAGACAAACATAGTATGCTTTTCTTACCTACTTTAATATCCTGGGTTTGAAGTACCTTCATTAAAATTCAAACAGGGTAAGGTTATAGTTTATTTAGAAACCTTTCTATTCTTACGATCGCCTCTTTAAGATCATCAAAGGTGCTGGCATATGAGATTCTGACATAGGAATCAAAATCCTGGCCAAAGCCTTTGCCGGGGACTACAGCCACCTTTTCGCAATTAAGCAGTTTGGTAGCAAACTTCATGGAATCCATCTTGTATTGCTTTATCGAACTAAGGCAGTAAAAAGCCCCCTGGGGCATGATCGTGGGCAGGCCTATCCGGTTTAATTCTTTAACAATAAAATCTCTTCTGCGTTTGTATTCTTTCCGCATTCTATCTACTTCTTTCTGGGAATGCAAAGCCTCTACAGCTGCAATCTGAGAAATTATCGGCCCGCAAAGCATTGAAAAGGAATGAATTTTAGTCATTGCCGCGATTATCTCTTTATTAGCGCAAGCATATGCGGTCCTAAACCCTGTCATGGCGTAGCTTTTTGAAAATCCATTAAGCAATATAGTCTGGTTCTTTGCTTGCTTGCCAAGGCTTGCAAAGCTTAAATGGTCCTGGTCATAAGTAAGCTCATCGTAAGTTTCATCGCTTATAACCACGGTGTCAGTTTTGGATATTTCCTTCCAGATGTCTTTTAATTCTTTTTCTGTATAGGTGACCCCGCTGGGATTACAAGGATAATTTAAAATCATAGCTTTGGGCTTTTGTCTTAAGAGATTTGACAGTTCCTTCGGATTAATCTTAAATCCCTGACTCTCTTTTGTAACCAAATACAAAGTTTTTGCTCCGATAATCTCAGGTATTGCCGGATATGCTACGTAATGAGGGCTTACGACGATTACCTTGTCCTGCGGTGAACACAGCGACCTCAAAGCCAAATCAAGGCCTTCGCTTACGCCGACAGTAATAAGTATTTCATCCTCAGCCTTGTATTTTAATCCGTATCTTTTACGTAAATGAGTGCTGATCGACTGACGAAGAACCATTAACCCTTGATTGGAAGTATAAGATGTATAGCCTTCTTCAAGGGCTGTTATGGCTTTTTCCCTTATCTTCCAGGGAGTTATGAAATCCGGTTCACCTACTCCAAGAGAGATCACATCGGGCATCCCCAGGACAAGGTCAAAAAAGACCCTTATCCCTGAAGGAGGGAGCTTTTCAATGTGCTTTGCTACTTGTTTTCCCATAGTTTAGCTAATCGGTAATCTTTTGTTCTTTTCCTTTTTAACCAGGGTAACCCCGTCTTCTTTATATTTTTTTAACATGAAGTGTGTGGCAGTCCCTCTTACCGAACTTAAAGGTGAAAGCTTTTCAGCAACAAAACTGGCAACCGTATGGATATCCGGGCCCTCTACCACCAAAAGAAGATCATAGGTCCCGGAAAGCAAAAAACAGCTTTTTACTTCTGGAAATTGATATATCCTTTCAGCTATTAGATCAAAACCAACATCTTTTTGAGGAGTTACTTGCACTTCAATTAAAGCAACTACCCCGGCTTCGCCTTGGATTTTACTCTTATTTATCAGAGTTTTATATTTAACGATGGTGCCTTTTTTTTCATAATTTTTAATAGCTTTCTCTATTTCTTTCTCGCCTTTTCCGGTCAATTTAGCCAGGTCTTTCAAAGAAATCCGGGCATTGCTTTCTAGTATTTCTAAAATGTCTTCCATAATCCTACCTCCGTTTTTCTATTACCCCATATAATCTAACATTGTAAATAAATAACCCTTTATTGTAAAGCAATTTCCTCAACCAGCCTTTGCTTAAGCCTGGCTTTGTGTGATCGGTCTATAGATAATCAGGTTATTACTATATCCAATATACGGTTTGAGCAGATGCGGCAAGAATTGTCACCTTGGCCCTGATAAAGAAGGAAAAAACGGCGGTTTTCCTCCAAAATGCGCAAAGGCAAAACCCTCTCATTCTCGATAACCTTGTTGGCCGAGAAATGCTTAAGGTAAACCTTCTGCTGACGGCTTATGGCGTCTTTAATAAGCTCTGCCTTAACCCTGTCCTGTGTCTTGACTATATCATTGCTGAAGCCGTAAAGAGAAACAAAATCATTAAGTTTTTCTATGCCTTTTTCTCGATATATTTCAATGAGCCGGAAAAATACCTGGTAAGCCACCATCGAATCATCGAGGGCCCGATGCAGGCCATTACTGCAGTCAATGCCAAGGTGCTGGGCTACGCTCTCAAGGTTGTAGCGGTTTAAAACAAGACTGTCTCTGGCCATAGAAAGTATATCAATCGCCGGTATAAAAAGAGGCTCTAAGCCGGCATTCTTAAGCTGGTAGTCTAGAAAGCCCATATCAAAACCTACATTATAGGCGCATACGACCGAGTCATTAAGGAAGATTTTGACTTTATCAGCTACCTTTTCAAATAAAGGGGCAAATTTTAACTCCTCATCAGATATTTTATGTACCTTATAAGCTTCTATGGGCACACTTTTTCCGGGATTAACTAAGGTGTGGAATTTATCTATAATCCTTTTATCCTTGACTTTAAGAGCACCTATCTCACAGATCGCATCGCCCATGACCACATCTAAGCCAGTAGTTTCAAGATCAAGAAATGCCAGGTTATAATCGTTTATGTTTTTTGATATATCCATAGTATCTTGGGCTTAGGGTTAGGGTTTATAATTAAAAGGAATTAATCCCTAATCCTAAACCCAATAGCCTATACCCTAATCTATTATTTTAACTACTAACTTTCTATCCCGGGGCCGGGTATCAAAATCAATTAAAACCAATTGCTGCCAGGTTCCTAAATCAAGCTTAGATTTAGTTACTGAAATAAATATCGAAGTCTTTATAAAAGAACTGCGTAGATGTGAGTGGCCGTTATCATCAGACCAGGTAAAGTTATGGGCATAATCGTCTCTGTAAGGCAAAAGCTCTTCGAAAATATTCTTTAAATCCTTAACCAGGCCGGGTTCATGCTCCATGGTAGTGAGCCCGGCAGTAGAACCGATTACAGAAATAAAAAGGATACCATCTTCTATATTTTTTTTCTCGACTATTGACTGCAAATCAGAAGTTATATCTATAATGTCGCAGTTGCCTTTTGTACTTAATTTAATATATTCGGTCTGCATATTTCTCGTATCTCGTATCTTGTGAAGCGTATCTCGTAGGAAAAAATTAATAAATATTTTGTTTGTTCTATTTCCATTGCATACCTCTCTTTTTTAAACGAAATACGTTTCACGCTTCACTAGATACGCAATTTATTAACTGATTTTGCTGCCTTCGGCGATATCTTTATCAACGGTCAGGACACTTAGAGACTCTCCCTGGCTTGCTGCTAAAAGCATGCCCTGGGATTCATATCCCCTTATTTTTCTAGGCTCGAGATTTGTCAATACGGCAATCTTCTTACCTATCAACTCATCTGATTCATAAAAGTCTTTTATCCCAGCGACAAGCTGAACCTCTTTTTCGCCGATATCGACCTTGAGAACCAGCAGTTTGTCGGCATCAGGATGAATCTGGGCTTCAATGATCTTGGCTACCCTTAAGTCCAGTTTAGAAAAGTCTTGGTAAGTAATCATTTTTCCTCCAAGGTTAAACAGTTCTTGTAATTACAAATGAAGGGCCCGGGCGGCAGGTAAAAGCAATCAGGCAAAAAAATCTTTAATTATAAACCAGAGCAGGGCCAGAATAATGATACCTGAGACAAGGTAAAAATCATTAAAATAAAAAAATTCCCTAAGCGCTTCAGGGTGGTGACGTCTTTTGTCAGGAAGGTTGTATTTTTTCTTAATAACAGGTTTTATTCTAATCAAGTCATCCTGTTTAAAGCGCAAGAATTCTCCGCCAAGCTTAAAATGGGCCATAAGATTGGCATTAGCCAATTCGATTATCTCTTTTTCAGAAATACCCAGAAAATGAGATGCCTCTCTTGTAGTAAAAAGTTTTTCTTTCATAAAAATTATTTTAACTAGATTATATACAGGCAAGCAAAGCAGAATAAGGATATAAAACCGGGTGAATCTCTAAATCAGCCTATTTATCAGTTTTTGCGGGCGATCCAGGTCTCTACTTCCTTGCGGTCAAAAAGTAATTTGTCGCCTTCGCTCTCAACTGGTATCTTGCCGCCCTCAACCCATTCCATAATCTTATTCTCTTCTATTGAAAGATAATCTGAAAGCTCTTCCAGAGAAATCTTTCCTTCGATCATTTTACATTTTCCGTTAAAGACAGCTCCTTCTTCAATGCTCAAACCGGCTATCTCTACGTTGCCGATGACCCTGGCTGAAGCGGTCAAAGAAAGAACGGCGCTTGCTGTTATGTTGCCCCGGACTTGACCGGATACAGTTATGTTCTCCCCTATTATGTCAGCTTTTACATCTGCTGAACGGCCGATAATAAGATTGCCCTTTGTAGTGAGAGTGCCTTCGAATTTTCCATTTATCCGTAGGTTTACCGGATCAGAGAAAACTAAACTGCCCTGCATTGCAGCGCTCACATCAAGAAATTTCTCTTCTTCCCTTCTTCTTACCATGACCCACCCCCTGTTAATTATATGGCCTTAATCTTCTTTTCTTTTTATTTCCAAGTCTTCTATCTTTTTTAAAACTGAAAGAGCAAAAAAAGTAATGACCGTTGCCAGTAATGCTCCGCTGATATAACCACAGCCTATTGCCAGGCCGATAGCTGAACTGATCCAGATGCTTGCTGCTGTTGTAAGACCCCTGACCCTCTCGGGGCTGCGCATGATAGTACCTGCTCCGAGAAAGCCAATTCCAGTAACGACTCCGGCAGCTATTCTGCCCGGATCAACCGTAGCTATATCCTTATATATATCATAAATATAAATAGATACCAGCATTATTAAGGTTGCTCCCATACATACTAAAATATGGGTCCTAAGGCCTGCCGGTCCCCTTTTAACCTCTCTTTCCAAGCCTATTATACTACCGCAAACAAAGGCCAGAACAAGCCTAAAAGCTGTAGTAAAGATATTCATGATTAGTTTGACTCTGGTTTAAGTCCAAGGCTATGCTTTAAGCCTTTTTTATTATACAGGTAAAAACCTAATCCTGCAACAATAGCTGCATTATCTGCTGAATACTCTAAATCCGGCAGGAATACTCTTAAACCTTGAGAAGATACTTCCAGCAGGCGCTGGCGAAGAAGGCTGTTAGCAACCACCCCTCCTCCAAAGACTATCCTTCTGACACCTGTATCTTTTGCAATTTCCAAGACTGTAGATATTATGGTCTCGATGACCGAATACTGAAAAGAAGAAAGCAACTTTTTTTTTGTCCTTAAATCAAGCTTTCCGGATTTAGAAAGCTCCTTTTTTTTATATATCAGTGCGGTTTTTATTCCGCTGAAGCTTAAATCATAACCCATCTTGCCGCATTTAAAATGGAATGATTTTTTATATCTGGGGTTGTAAAGCCTATCGATGACCGGGCCTCCAGGATAACTAAAGCCATAATTTACAGACAGCTTGTCATAAACCTCTCCGCAAGCATCATCACGGGTCTGGCCTATTATCGATAAGCAGTCAAAATCCTTTACCATATAAAATTCACTGTGGCCGCCGGATACAACAACGCCTAAAAACGGAAAACGCAACTCTTTAAGATTATTGAGAAAGGGCGCAAAAAGATGAGCATGCAGATGATTGACTCCTACCAGCGGCAGATTCAAAGACAAAGAAAGGGCCTTGGCAAAATTCATGCCTACCACCAGAGCACCGATAAGCCCAGGGTTTTTAGTAACAGCAACCAGCTTTAATCGTTTAAAATTGCAGCCTGATTCTTTTAAGGCTAAAGAAGTTACTTTGTCGATGTTTGCAAGGTGTGCCCGGGTAGCTATCTCCGGCACAACACCACCATATTTTTTATGCTGATGCAAAGAGGATATGGTTATATTAGAAAGAACCTTGTAACCTTTTAGTACCGCGGCTGAAGTCTCATCACACGATGTTTCTATCCCCAGAGTATACATATCTTAAAAAATTAAACCAGCCTGCCGGCAGGCATTCTGGAATGTAAAACTAAAAATGAAAAAGAAATTTTACTTTTTAGCCTTTAAATACAAGAAGACCTTTTAATAGATCAAGGGCTCTTAGTATCTGATTGTCTTTTTTATAGTCAAACTCATGCTTTAGAGGCTCTTTTTCAGGGTTTTCTTTATTATTATTGTCTTTTTCTTTTTCTTTTAGGTTTTCAAAAACATTATCTTCTGTTTTCTCTATCATCTCTCTGGCGACCTCGATATCTGGATCAATGCCTTTTTCGTGGATACTGGTGCCGTTTGGCGTATAATATTTTGAGGTGGTCAGTCGCATTGCTGAACCATCGGAGAGAGGGATTATTGTCTGGACCGAGCCCTTACCGAAGCTTGTTTCTCCCAGAAGAATAGCTTTATTGTTTTCTCTTAGGGCAGCAGCCAGGATTTCGCTTCCAGATGCGCTTCCCTTATTTATCAAGACAATGATCGGTATATCGAGATACTTCTTCTTAAAAGGTACCGATGTATAAACTCTTTCTTTTTCACTCCTTGATTTTGTGGATACTATTGTTTTGCCTTCCTCGATAAATTGACTTGAGATATCTATAGCTGATGAAAGAAGACCGCCTGGATTGTAGCGGACGTCTATTATCAAGCCCTCCAATCCTTTGTCCGAAAGCTCTTTAAGGGCAACAGCTAGGTCATCAGAGGTCTTCTCGCGAAATTCTGCAATCCTCACATATCCTATCCCATCTTCTAAAACCGTGGCATATTTAATATCTTTTATCTTTATGATATCCCTGGTTATTGTAATATCCTCAAGAGTTTTATCTTTCTCGTGTAAAACAGTAATTGTAACTTCTGTGCCCGGGTCTCCGCGCAAAGTGTCTACAGCTTCATGCAGGGTAATTCCTTTGGTTAACTCGCCGTCAATTTTTACAATAATATCTTCGACTTCAACTCCGGCATTCCAGGCCGGGGTATCCTCGATTGGAGAAACTATTGTCAGAAGTCCGTTTCTTATTGTTATTTCTATACCCAGGCCTCCGAATTTTCCTTCTGTCTCAACTATAAGGTCTTCATAGTCCTCCTGGGTAAGAAACTGGCTGTAAGAATCGAGAGACAAAAGCATGCCGCTCATAGCCCCGTAAATAAGGTCATGTGGCTCTTTCTCCTCGACATATTTCTTTTCTATAACGGCTAAGCCTTCGGCAAAGATCTCCAGCTCTTTATAAAGGTCATCACGGCCCTTGGTGAAAGAGCTCACAGAAAAAGACAAAGAAAAAACAACAACAATCATAAACATCCTGAAAATAGACCTGCCTCTCATCTTCCTGCCTCCTTTATATTTTTTTCAAGCATATCACGGGCAACCTTAGGGTTAGCTTTGCCTTTTGATTTACGCATAACCTGGCCTACCAAAAACTGTATTGCCTGATGTTTGCCTTCTAAGTACTCTGAAATTGCTTTTGGGTTTTCTTTTATGGCTTCATCCACAAAGGCGATCAGACCGTTTTCGTCTGAAACCTGAATCAGCTTTTCTTTTCTTATCACCTCATCAATATCATCATTGGTTGCTATAGTCAAAGATAGAATTTTTTTGGCAGCCAGATTATTCATCTTTCCCTCAGAGAAATACTTTACAATTTTGGCAAAGCTCTCGGCAGATATTTTTACTTGAGGAGGATCCAGCTTAAGAAGGTTAACCTGTTCCAGAAAGGGACCGAGAACCCAATTAACCAATTCCCGGCTCTGGTGGTAAAACTTCAGCGCCTCCTCTAAAAAATCTGCCAGCCAGACATTTGAAATAAAAACTTCGAGCTCCTTATCTACTATACCATAATTTTTCTTAAACCTCTCTTCTTTCTCTAAAGGAAGTTCTTTTATTTTTGTTTTTTCACTACAAATAATAGCGCCAGGCACAGCCACATCCAGAAGATCAGGCTCAGGAAAATAGCGGTAGTCGTGAGCCTGCTCTTTGGTTCTCATTACAACTGTCTTTGAGCTGCCAGCATCCCAGAGCCTGGTTTCCTGGCTTATTGTTCCTGAAGATTGCAAGACTTTTGCCTGTCTTCTTACTTCATGCTCTAAAGCAGCCTTTACCCCTTTAAAAGTATTCATATTTTTAAGCTCTACTTTTGTACCCAGTATTTTATCGCCCTTTTTGCGCAGGGATATATTGGCGTCGCAGCGTAGAGACCCTCGCTCCATATCACAATCTGAAGCCTGGATATAGATAAGGGTAAGTTTTAAATATCTTAGATAATCAAAAGCCTCCTCAGGGCTGTTTATCTCCGGTTCTGATACTATTTCCAGCAAAGGTGTGCCTGTGCGGTTAAAATCTATGAGCGAACAGTCTTCTCTGTGAATAAGCTTGCCCGCATCTTCCTCCAGGTGTACCCGGTTTATGCGTATAGTTTTTCCTGAAGCAAGCTTGAGATATCCGCTGTGGCCTAAAGGCATCTTATATTGAGAAATCTGAAAGTTTTTTGGCAAATCAGGATAGAAATAGTTTTTTCTTTCGAAATAGACATTAGGGTTTATCTGGCAATTTAAAGCAAGACTTACCCTTATTGCCAGCTCAAGGGCTTTCTGGTTAAAAACCGGCAAGACTCCCGGATAACCGCAGCAGACCGGGCAGATATTTGTGTTAGGGGGACTGTCAAAGGTGGTGGGGCAAGAACAAAAAATCTTTGATTCAGTTTTAAGCTGAGTATGCACTTCTAGACCTATTACTGTTTCGTAGCTGTTCATATTTTTTTCGTTTAGCGGCTATGGTTACGAAGCCCGTTTCGTAGTTAGATTAGGTTAACGTCTTAATTTTTATTATTTTATCTAACCGAACTACCTTACCGAAACGGGCATCGCCTGCCTGCCGGCAGGCAGGTTACCCTAACCATTATCTTTTAACCATTTTTTATATATTTTTCCAGAGGGGGCATCTTTTTATGAAAATCTGTATTATCCTGATATAGTGAGCCTAACTTTATCAGTGTTGATTCGTCGCAGCTTTTAGCTATAAGCTGTGCACCAATAGGTAAATCCTCTTTTGTAAAACCGCAAGGAAAAGAAACCGCCGGCAGCCCGGCCAGGTTTGCTGAAATTGTATAAATATCTGATAAATACATGCTTAAAGGATCCTGGATTTTCTCACCCAGCTTAAAAGCTGCAGTAGGCGCTGTGGGAGTGAGTATTGCATCAACCTCTTTAAAAGCTTTTTGAAAATCATCATTTATCAACCTTCTTACCTTTAAAGCCTTAAGATAATAGGCATCATAATAGCCGCTGGAAAGACTGTAAGTGCCTAAAAAAATCCTTCTTTTTGCTTCGTCGCCTAAGCCGGCCTGGCGGCTTTTAAAGTAAAGCTCTTTCAGGTCAGAGCAGCCAGAACGTAAACCGTATCTTATTCCGTCGAAACGCTGCAGGTTGGAGCTGGCCTCAGACGAACCAATAATATAGTAGGTTGCCACTGCATATTCTGTGTGAGGCAAACTTATATCTTTGAAAGAAACTCCTTTTCTTTGAAATAAAGATCTTACTTCTTCCAAAGAATCCTTTACCTGGCTGTCAAGGCCCTGACCAAAATATTCCTTAGGTAGGCCTATGGTCAAGCCTTTACATTCCTGATGAAGGCTTTTAGCATAATCAATGTTTTCTGTGATTAGAGAAGTACAATCTTTGGGGTCTGAACCGCAGATAATATTTAAAAGATAAGCGCAGTCTTCAAAATTAAGTGTAATCGGACCTATCTGATCAAGACTTGAGCCAAAGGCTATCAAACCATAGCGGGAAACCCTGCCGTAGGTTGGCTTGAAACCGACTACTCCGCAAAGTGAAGACGGCTGCCTGATTGAACCTCCGGTATCGGAGCCCAGAGCAAATGGAACAAGCCTAGCTGCTACAGCTGCGGCTGAACCTCCAGAAGATCCTCCGGCTACCCTGCTTCTGTCCCAAGGATTTCTGGTCGGACCATAGCAGGAAGTCTCGGTAGAAGAACCAAAAGCAAACTCATCCATATTGGTTCTGGCTAATATTAAAAGGCCTGCTTGTTTTAATCTGGTTATTACAGTTGCATCATAAACAGCTTTATGCCCAGAGAGTATTTTAGAAGAGCAGGTTGCGGGTTTTCCTTTTATGCAGATATTATCCTTTATGGCTATCGGCACTCCCGACAAAGGGGAATCGCCGCAACTTTTAGGGTATTCTTCAAAGACATCAACAAAACAATTAAGAAGCTGATCAAATTGTTCTATTCTTTTTTTAAAAAAAGAAGCTGTTTCTTCTTTGGTGAGAGCTTTCGAAGAAATTTTTTCTGCAATCTCAGCACCTGAAAGATTGATAACATCTAGCATGGTTGTTTATATTGTCTTATTCTATAACTTTTGGGATTTTGAAGTAAGTTTCAAACCTTGAAGGAGCATTATTCAAAATATCTTGCTGGCCGGAAAATGAAACTGCTTCGTCTTTACGCAATACATTCCTGTGCTGGTTGACTTCTCTCATGGGCTCTACATTATCGGTATTAACCTGTTTCAGTTTATCTATATATTCAAGGATCTTGGACAACTGACCGGCAAGATATTCTTTCTGTTCCGGGTCAACTTTAATCCGGGCCAGCTCAGCTACATATTCTACTGTTTTTTTATCTACCACGGCTCAATTATTCTTTAAATAGGCCTTCAAGAAAAAAATAAGACTATCTTATGTTTTTCCTGCCTGTTATATAAAAAACCAATAATAAATGTTAATTATACCACCACTACTTTAAAAATCTATTAAAATCCTTTTTTGGCTAAATAAGCCTGGAAAGTCTGGGCCTGGCCGTTGCCGGCCGGAAATCTTATAAAATTCAGCTGACTTTTATATCAGGATGTGCGGAATTTACCTCTAAAAAGGGTAAGCTCTAAAAATGTCTGCAGGCGTCTAGACCTGGAAGGATGGCGTAACTTTTTCAGGGCTTTGGCTTCGATCTGCCTAATCCTTTCGCGAGTAACCCTAAAAATTGCTCCTACTTCTTCCAGGGTCTTAGCGCTGCCGTCTTCTAGCCCGAAACGAAGTGTTAATATATTCCTTTCGCGGTCAGTCAGCCCCTCCATAGCTTGTTCCAGTTCTTCTTTAAGCATTGAAAAGACTGTAGCGTTAGCAGGAGAAACAGCTTTTTTGTCCTCGATAAAATCTCCGAAGGAAGTATCACCGTCATCACCAATCGGGGTATGTATGGATATAGGCTGCTGAGAGACTTTCAGTATGTCTTTTATCTTTGAAACCGGCAATCTTAATTCTTTTGAAAGCTCATCAGGTGTTGGCTCCTTGCCTTTTTCCTGGATAAAAAGACGTGAAATCCTTATGATTTTATTGATTGTTTCGGTCATGTGCACCGGAATCCTTATTGTTCTGGCTTGATCGGCTATTGCCCTGGTTATTGCCTGGCGTATCCACCAGGTAGCGTAGGTAGAAAATTTATAGCCTCTTTTATATTCGAATTTTTCAACTGCTTTTATTAGTCCTATGTTGCCTTCCTGAATCAAATCAAGAAAGGAAAGACCCCGGTTGACGTATTTCTTGGCGATGCTTACTACCAAACGCAGATTTGCCTCTACCAGAGTGCTCTTTTCCTGATTATATTTAAAGGCTTTATCTAGAATGGCCCTGATCTTTTGCTTAATCTCTTTTTCAGGAAAACCAAGCTCTTTTATAAGCTTGTTCTTTTCCCTAATCAGGCGCCTCCTGTAGGCTTCTTTTAATTTGCCCCTTCCTTTTATCTTATCTGTCTTTCTCTTTATCCTCTCGATATCGCGGACTATTTCTTTTATCCGGCTTATGATCTGTTCGATTATCGAGATGGTAAAATTATAATCTTTTAGAATTGATTTCTGGCTGTCCAGCTTTTTTGTACGGGAAAGCTTGATGTAAAGCTTTTTTAATCTTTTTATCTCTCTTTCTTTGCTTTTAATCTCCCCTTTTACAAAATCATCGGGATTTAGTTCGTCTTTGAATAAAAGTTTCGAAATGTTTAAAAACTCATTTTTTGATATGCCAGTTAAAAATACTTCATCGCGCAGCAAATCCTCGGCTTCTTCAATCTTTTTGGCTAACTGTATTTCTTCTTCCCTGGTAAGCAAAGGAATCTGGCCCATTTGCTTCAAATACATCTTAACCGGATCGTCAATAGGCTGGGCGGTTGTTGGGGCAATTTTTCTTTTTTCCTTTTCCCATTCCGTAACCTCTTTTGTTTCTAAGATGCTTATATCCTTGCTGTCTAGGCGTTCGAATATCAAATCCAGGTCTTTGGCATTGGTGACTTCTTCTGAGAGAAAGTGGTTTATCTCGTCATAGGTCAGATAACCCTTCTTTTTGCCAAGATCGACTAATTGGTCAATGCTTCTTTCTAGGATTTTCTTTTTTACCATCTCTCTCCTTGATTTTTTACCAATTAATTACTGATTTTCCTTAAGGCCCAATCTGCTGAATTCATTTATCAGCTCTGTTAACCTCTGGCTGTCGCCCTGTATCTGAGCCAGCCTCATCTCGTCTCTCAGGCTGTCTTTGAATTCCTGGGTATGACGTTTTTTTAATTTTAAAAGGCTCTTTTTAAAAACATTTTTATCTTCCGGTATATCTTCGTCCATGAGGATCTCGCAGACAAAACCACTGACTTCTTTATCGTCAATCCTGGCTATTGTTTTCGCAATGCTTTCTTCGCCTGCCAAAGGGTGATTATTAAAAAAGTAAGTTATGGCTTTGCGTGAAAAAGAAGAAGTAAAATCCCTCTCTTTCAGGTTGTCTTTAATCAAGATAAAGGCCTTTTGATTTGTAAACATGAACTTTAATATTATTTTCTCGGTTATCGGGATTGGCTCTTTTTTTTGGACTCTGCTGTTAAGCTTACTGCTATCATAAGATAGAGCAGTATTTTTTTGCCGGTTATTGTCTTTAAACATCTTCTTAAACTCAGCAATAAGTATCTCTTCCTTTACATCAAGTTCAAAAGATAAATTCTTTATATACTCATATTTCTTTATTTCGCTCTGAAGTTTGTTTATCGTTGCAAGCATGCTCTGGGCTATTTTTGTTTTGCCCTCAATGCTTTTAGGTTCATGTTCTGACTTTAAAAGAGCCAGCTTATGATTAAAAAAATCCCGCTTCTGCTCTAGGCATTTATTAAAAGAGGCGATTCCTTGGCTGCGAATAAGAGAATCAGGGTCAAATCCCTTGGGAAGGCTGGCAACGCAAGCCTTCATGTCGTTCTCAAGCAGAAGGTCTATTGAGCGCAAGGTTGCGTTTTGGCCGGCCTTATCCGAATCAAAAACCAGTATAACATTAGAAGTGTATCGTTTTATCAGCCGTATCTGCTCAAGGGTAAGGGCAGTCCCCAGCGATGCCACAATATTCTTAACTCCTCTCATAAAAGGGGTTATCATATCAAGATAACCCTCGGTGATCAATACTGAATCCTCCTGAGAAATAAAATCTTTTGTATGATTTAGTCCGAACAGGTGGTCCCGTTTATGATAAAGTATTCCTTCCAGGGAGTTTATGTATTTAGGGGCGTTACGGTCTTCTCTCCATGTTCTGGCTCCAAAACCGACAACTCTCGAGCGGACATCGAAAATAGGAAAGATTATTCTATCAGAAAAAAGGTCCCGATAGCCATCTTTCTTGGGGATGATCAATGAGGCTTTCTCCAGGGCCTCAAGCCTGAAACCCTTCTTTCTCAGGTGCTCCATAAGGTAATTGCCGCTTAAGGCTGCTCCCAGGCGAAATGTATCTATGGTCTTCTCCGCTATGCCTCTTTCTTTAAGGTGTTGCAGAACAGGCTTGCAATAAGAATTGTTTTTAAGATTATCATGGAAAAAAAGAGAAGCTTCATTGCTGGCCTCATAGAGAATAGATTTTAATTTTGCCGGTGCTCCTTTTTCCGCCGGGAGTGATAAGCCAAGTCGTTTAGCCAAGATCTCTACTGATTCGGGAAAAGTAACTTTTTCAATCAGGCTTAAAAAATGGAAAACACCTCCTCCCTCTCCACAGCCAAAACAATGAAAAATCTGCTTCTGCGGGCTGATGATAAAGGACGGGGTCTTTTCTCCATGAAAAGGACAAAGGGCCTTGAAATTCCGCCCGGTACGTTTTAGGGGTATATAGCTTGATATCAGTTCAACGATATCTGTTCTGCTTTGAACTTCTTCGATAAAATTCTGGGGAATCATTATTTAGCCAATAGTCGATAGTCCGTAGTCCATAGAAAAAGTCGAATACGGATATTAAAATGGTAAAGATTATTTTGTTTTGCGTTTTACTCGCCTAAAACCTGAGAACTCATATATTTTTAGCTTCTCTTTACTCTCAAGATGGTCTAAGACTATATTAACTCCTATGTTGTCGGAAGCAATATGAGAAGCAAATATGACGTTGATGTTTGTGTCTTTACATTTCTTAAAATGTTCTTCTGACTGATGCATAGCCACAATAGTATCTACCCCGCAGGAAGAAAGTCTGTCGTAAATATCCTTTGGCCCCTCTGTGCCTCCGGTAAACTCAAGGTGGATATTTCTGCATCTGGATTTCTTATTGCCGAGGACTATCCTCGGGGCATTATTGTTCTTCGCTGCTTCATGGTATTCGGGGATTGAAGAAAGCATACTGATTATATCGGCAAGGTTAGAAGGTTTGGCTTTAGCTAAACTTTCTTTTAAAAACCTATTGGCGCAATTGTCACAGGGTGTATGCATGCAGAGAAAATTTATCCCTAGCAAGCGGGCGATATCTACACTGCGCATATGATTAGCTGCATGGACCCTCCTTCCTACTTGAAGTTTTCTTTCGCTTAAAAGACTATCGCAGACACTAAGAGAAACCCCCTGCTTGGCAAAAATATCAGCCTGCAGATCCATTACTTCGTAAAAATGGGCATAGGCATAGCCTTCGGGATGGTGGGATATGACTAAATCAATCTTTTCTCCTTTTTCCTTTAAGCGCTCAGCTAAAAGCAGTTCAGGGCCTTCAACGTCTATTCCGACTATGACCGAACGGATGTCAGAACCAGGATCTCCGTTTAAAATCCGGCTGTCAGCATAAGGGTTAAATAAGGTATCAGCATCAAATACAGCCTTTTCCTTTTCGCTTAGCTTCTCATATTCCTCTTTTTTAGTTTTTAATAAAAGGTCTATTTCCCGGCGGCTTCGTATATCTGCTTCGATTCCCTTCTTGATTATCTCATCGTAGAACTTTTTCAGTTTCATCATTTACCTCCTCTTTAAGTTCACAGAAGTCTTTAACACCTTTGTTGAGCTCAGTTTCTGGCCTGAATTTTTTATAAACGGCAAAAAACATCGGGTATGATTTAGGGGCAAAATTTCTAAAAAGCCTGTAGGAAATGTTTTTTGAATAAAATTTTGGCTCAAGGGGAGATATATGAAAAAAAAATAAAATAAGGCTTGAAAGAAATACGGCCCTGAATATACCGGCAAAAAGCATAG
>JAFGHG010000195.1 GCA_016939345.1 Candidatus Omnitrophota bacterium | reverse complement strand
TGTAGACAACAAGCAATGAAAGGGTAATAAATATTTTCTTTTTTAACTCTGGTATTTTTAAAATATTGGCTACCGACTTAAACACTCTGCTTTTCCTCCGGCTTTCTCAATTAAATCACGGGCCTTTTGAGAAAATTTATCAGCCTTTATCATCACTTTTAAATTAAAATCATCATTTATTTTTGCCAGGATTTTAACGGGATTTCTCTTATCTTTTATTAAGTTATTTTCCTGAAGGCTTTCAGGGTTTATCTCGCTTAATTTATCTAGTCTTTTCTGGATATCGCAAAGATTGACTATCTGGTATTGTTTGCGGTGCATTGAAGTGAAACCACGCTTGGGAATCTTGCGTATATAAGGAATATTGCCGCCCCTGTGTCCGGCATAAGGGTTCTTTTTGCCTTTTCTCTGTCCAGCACCTTTATGGCCCTTACCAGCTGTTTTTCCTCGGCCTGAACCGGTACCACGTCCGAGACGCCTTGTTTTTTTATTGGGAATTCTTGGTTTTAAATTTGATAGATCCATATTTCAACCTTGTAACTGCCTCAAGCCCTCAAAAGTAGCCTTTACCACATTTATCTGATTTGTGGAATTACCCAAATTTTTTGTAAGTATGTCCTTTATGCCTGCACACTCGCAAACAGCCCTGACCGGAGATGATGCTATTACTCCAGTGCCTTCAGTCGCAGGTTTAAGAAGTATTTTTACTGCTCCGTATTCGCCGATTATTTGATGGGGAATAGTCGATTTTTTCTTTTTTATTTCCACAACTTCTTTCTTCGCTCTGCTTAAACCTTTCCTGATGGCATCAGATACTTCGTTTGCTTTGCCTAATGCAAAACCAGCCCTTGATTCGCCGTCTCCGACAACAACCAGCGCAGAAAAACCAAGATTTTTTCCTCCTTTAGTAACCTTCGTAGTACGGTTGATGAAAAGAACCTTCTCTATAAATGCCTTTTCGCTAACAGCACCTGAGGCCTGCGGGTTGTCTCCAGACCCTGAATCTTTCTGCCTTTTATTCTTCTTTGGTTTTTTCTGTTCCTGGTTCAAAACTTCAAGCCTCCTTCTCTTGCTCCTTCAGCTAAACTTTTTATCCTGCCATGATATTTATAGCCGGCCCGGTCAAAGCATACTGCTTTAATACCAGCATTGGCAGCAAGCTGGGCTAAAATCTGACCAACTAGTTTGGCTGATTCTATGCCTGTAGTTTTTAAATTCTTTTCTTTGAAATCCTTGCTCAATGTAGAAGCTCCGATAATAACCTCGTGGCTGGAATCATTGATAACCTGGGCATAAATATGCTTCTTGCTTCTAAAAACTACTAGCCGCGGCTGCTCTTTGCTGCCGCGCATTTTTTTTGTCACTCTTTTATGTCTTCGCAATCTCTGAATTCTTTTCATTGCTGCACCTAAAATTAAAACTTATTTAGCTAATGCTTTACCAAGTTTTTTACGGACTTCTTCCTGGCTATACCTTATACCCTTGCCTTTATAGGGTTCTGGAGGATATATCCTGCGTATTCTGGCGGCAAACTCTCCGACCAGCTGCTTGTCAAAACCCTCTATAATTATCCTGGTCTGGGCAGGAACAGTGACCTTTAAGCCTTCCGGAACATTCATCTCTACAGGATGAGAAAAACCGATATTTAAAACAAGGTTCTTGCCTTTCATCTGTGCCTTATAACCCACCCCGACTATCTCCAGTTCTTTTTTAAAGCCTTTAGTCACACCTTCAACCATATTTGCAATTAAAACACGAATGGTGCCATGAAGGCTTTTATGGGTCTTTAAATCGGATTCCCTGGTAACGCTTAAAGTGTCTTCCTTGATTTCGGCTTTTATCCCTGCAGGCATAGAGAGCTGGAGTTTATTTTTGGGACCCTGCACAAGACAAACACCTTTTTCAATACTTACTTTAACGTCTTTAGGTATTTTTATCGGTTGCTTTCCTACTCTTGACATCTATCTTTTCCTCATTTTTAATTTTCTATTACCAGACCATGCCTATGACTTCTCCGCCAATGCCTTTTTCTCTTGCCTGCCTGCCAGAGATGATGCCGGTTGAAGTCGATAATATTGTAAGTCCGTAACCGTCTAAAGCCGAAGGAATAGAAGAACTGCCCACATAAACCCTGCGGCCTGGGCGGGAAACCCGTTTTATCTGAATAATAGAGCTTTTTTTTCCTAAGTATTTTAAATAAACTCTGATCTTTTTTTTCTTTTCCAGGTCAACTTCCTTATAATTCTCAAGATAACCTTCACGCTTTAAAATATCGCAGATTGCAAGCATCGGCCCGGAATAAGGTATATAAGCATCTTCCTTTTTGGAACGGGCGGCGTTTCTTATCACTGTAAAACAATCGGCTATTAGATCTGTTCTGCTCATCTTTTTTCCTCGCTATTTACTACCAACTTGCTTTTTTAACACCGGGAACCAATCCCTTCCAGGCAAGTTCTCGAAAACATATTCGGCAAAGTTCAAAATCACGCATATAAGCCCTTGGCCGGCCGCAGCGGCGGCAACGGTTATGGTAACGGGTCTTAAACTTCGGATTTACTTTGTCTCTTTTCCATTTTTCAATCTTTGCGGTTGTGGCCATTTTACCTCCTGAAAGGAAACCCAAAAGCGCTTAAGAGTTCTTTGGCTTGCTCATCTTTCTGGGTACTAGTATGAATACAGATATTCATGCCCTGGGTCTTTGATACTTTATCCAGGTTTATCTCTGAAAATATACTTTGTTCAGTCAAGCCAAAAGTATAATTACCCCTGCCGTCAAAAGAATTGGCCGGAAACCCCCTAAAGTCTCTGATTCTGGGAGCAGCTGCAGTTATCAGGCGGTCAAGAAACTCATACATCATATTCTTTCTAAGGGTAACACAGCAGCCGATCGGTGCTCCCTGCTTTAACTTAAAATTAGATATGGGTTTACGGGCCCTGCAGATCTTCGGTTTCTGCCATGTGATCTGGCCTAGTTCAGCAGCTGCTTTTTCGCAGATCTTAGCATCCTGGGTCCCTTCTCCAACACCCATATTTATCACTATCTTAATAAGCCGGGGCACAGCGTGGGTGTTGGTGATTCCAAACTTAGACTTTAGATCTACAACTATAGCATCTCTATAATAAGTCAATAATCTCGGTACATATTTTTCTTTGTTACTCATAATCTTAATCATTTAGCCTGAACACTAAATCGGTTTCTGGCATTTTTTGCAAATACGGCTCTTGCTCTTATCCTTGGCTGTCTCGACCGAAAACCTTACCCCTTTATTACAGCTTGAACAAAAAAGTGCAAGGTTAGACATGTTGATTGCGGCCGGCACCTCTTTTATGCCGCCCTGCTCAGTTTCGGACCTGCGTCGCATATGCTTCTTGACCATATTCAAGCCCTCAACCACAGCACGGTTTTTTGCCGGAAAGACTTTAAGAACTTTACCGCTCTTATTTTTCTCCTTCCCTGCTAAAACTATGACTTTATCGCCCTTTTTTATTCTTAAACTCATAAACAACCTCGCTAGGCTCGGTAATTAAAAGACTGAAAATTATTTAGTTTATATAACTTCCGGAGCTAAAGACAGGATCTTGCTGAATTTAACCCTCAACTCTCTGGCAACGGGACCGAACACCCTTGTGGCCCGGGGATTACCCTGCTTATCAATGACGACACATGCATTCTTATCAAACTTTATAGAAAGGCCGTCTTTTCTCTTTATGGGGAAACGGGTTCTTACAACTACTGCCCTGACCACTTCCCCTTTTTTAATCGGGGCATTAGGAAGGGCTTCTTTAACACTGGCATTTATTACATCTCCAACGCAGGCATGATCGGTATTTTTCTTGCCAACAACGCCGATAAAAGATACCTTTCTGGCACCGCTGTTATCTGCTACATCGAGTTTTGTCCTTACATAAATCATTTTATTATCTCTATCAATTTAAAATGCTTTTCTTTGGAGTAAGGCCGTGTTTCGATTATCCGGACCCTGTCTCCTACTTTAGCTGAATTCTGTTCATCATGAGCTTTATATTTTTTCCTTCTGATAACTGACCTTTTATACAATTGATGAGAAAACTTCAAGCCAACAATAACTGATATAGTCTTGTCAGATTTATCGGAAATAACAGTGCCCTCGATAACCCTACCTTTTTTCACTCTTCACCTCTTTGTTTTCTTTTAGAATTGTTTTAATCCGGGCAATATCTTTTCTGATCTGTTTAAACAAGTGAGGCTTTTCTACTCCGCTCCTGCGCTTAAACTGTACCTCCATTAATTGTTTATTCAAATCACTCAGCTTCTCATCTAATTCCTGCTTAGATAAATTCCTTAATTCTCTTGCCTTCACTGTCTTACCTCCTCCTGGTCACAAACATGGTTTTAAATGGAAGCTTGTGCGCAACCAGGCGAAATGAGGCCCGGGCGTAATCTTCGGGTATACCCCCCAATTCAAAAAGAACAGTCCCCCTTTTTATAACAGCAACCCAGCTTTCTACTTCCCCCTTGCCTTTGCCCATCCTTGATTCAGCAGGGTGTTTGGTTATCGGCTTATCAGGAAAAATCCTTATCCAAAGTTTTCCTCCGCGTCGAAGCCTTCGGGTCAAAATAATTCTTGCTGTTTCAATTTGATTATTCTTAAGCCATGCTGACTCTAAGGTCTTGATTCCGAAATCACCAAAGCAAACATAAGAACCAGAAGTAGCCAGGCCTTTTCTCCTTCCTCTCTGGGTCTTTCTGTATTTAACTCTTTTGGGTAATAACATATCTGTCCTCGCTGCTACCGTTCATTTAAAAAATGACAATTATAATCTTAAAAATACGGTTGTTTCGTGTTTTGTACTGCTAGTTTTGAATTTACAATTTAAATTTTCTTATTTTGCTGCCTCTTCTTCCTTAATTAAATAACTCCCCAATCTTTTTTCGCCTTTATATATCCATACCTTGACTCCGATAGTGCCATAGGTTGTCCTAGCGATATAATAACCGTAGTCAATATCAGCCCGGAAAGTCTGTAAAGGAACTTTTCCATATTTATAGGATTCCTTTCTTGCTATTTCCACGCCTCCAAGCCGGCCTGAACATCTTATCTTGATCCCCTCTCCGCCGCTGGATGTTGCCTGTTGTATGGCTTTTTTCATAGCTCTTCTGAAATTAACCCTGCGAATCAGCTGAAAACCGATAAGCTCTGCAACCAGCTGAGCCTCTAAAGAAGGTTCATGAACTTCTTCCACATCAATAATGATTTCTTTTTTTGTTAGAACATTTATATCTTTTTTAAGCCTCTCAATATCCTGACCGCGTCTTCCGATGATAACGCCCGGCCTTGAAGTCCTTATTCTTATGCGAACAACATTCAGAGAAACCCTTTCAACGACTACTGTAGCTACCGAACCCGCTGGATAGCTCCCCTTGACCTTTTCCCTTATTTTTATATCCTCTTCAAGAAAGTCAGCATA
>JAFGHG010000194.1 GCA_016939345.1 Candidatus Omnitrophota bacterium | reverse complement strand
GGCCTCTTGTTTGAGCTTTATTCCAAGTGCTATCGCCCAGGAAAACCAGAGAGAAGAATCAGGCCTGCTTACGCTCTGCCCTAAATGCGATAACTGGTTTTTTGATAATCATGATGTTTCTGCGAAGCTTTGCCCCAGATGCTCATTGCTAGAAGAAGTTAAGCACCTGATACAAGACCAGTACCTGCGCCCTGAAAATCTAGACAGCGAAACTTTAGAAACCTGGAATGAACTTAGAATACTCGCTGCTGACTTAGATGATACTTCCGTAAGTTTGCCCTGGCCACTTATTGATAAAGCGCTAGACAAACAGGCAAATTAAGATAAATTGTTGAAAACCTTTCAAAGAACCATTTGGCTATTTCTTTTCAAGATGAAAGTTAATGTAGTCTGAGATCCCCTCCTCTAGCGAGAACTTTGCCTGAGTTTTTAAGATTTTTGAAAGCAAAGAAGTATCCGCCTGGGTAAAATTTTGATACTTATCGCCATAAGGATTATCAAAATAATCAGGCTTTAGGTCTGTTTTAAGAGCCTGGTTTATAGCGGCAATAATGTCATTAAAACTTCTTGGGGTTCCCGTGCCGACATTGAGTATAGCGCTTTCACTTGAAACTAAAGCTTCTACTGTTATTCGAGCTACATCTTTAACATAAATAAAATCTCTCTTCTGCTCTCCGTGTTTAAAAACGCGAGGACTTTTCCCGGAAATCATTTGTAGATATAATTGATAGGTCATGCTTGCGGCCAGACCTTTATGGTATTCTCTTGGTCCATAAACATTGAAATATCTCAAACCAACGATCCTAGGTGAACTCGGATCCTTGAAGATTGTTTTTACGTGACAATCAAAAAGGAATTTCGAATAACCATAAGTATTATGAGGGGTTAAGCCTTCTTCTTCTCTCATCGGAGGTTTACTTTCACCATAAACACCTGCGCTGGATGCATATACAAGGGGGATATTGTTATTAAGGCAAAAATTAAGCACATTCTTTGAACCATTGTAATTGACATTCATCATCATCGTGTCGTCTAAAAGAGTGGTGTCTGTAATAGCTGCCTCATGGACAACGGCATCGACTGAAGGGAGTTTGTTATAAAGAGATTGGTCTGTGATATCCCCGCAAATAACATCAGCTTTCAAGTCCAGAAGGTTCTTATAGCTGGAATGAGAAAAATTATCCAAGATAAATACCTTATCGCCTCTACCCTCCAAGATTTTAGCAACATTAGAACCAATAAAACCAGCTCCTCCAGTTACCAAAACTTTCATTTGCATTTCCTTTCTTAAAAAAGTTTTTATTTACCGGCGTGCCTCTTTTCGCAACGCTTTTCTAGTTCTTCAATCCTTTGCTCCAGACGGTGTAGTACTTCTATAACCGGATCAGGTAGCTTATTGTGGTCTAAGTCTACTCCGCTTATGGTTTTGTTTACAGGCGGCAATATCACCCTGCCGGGTACCCCTACTACAGTAGCATTCTCAGGAACATCTCTGATAACTACAGAGCCTGCGCCTATCCTTGAACCGCTGCCGATATTTATAGGCCCAAGCAGTGTGGCTCCGGCGCCCACAACAACATTATCTCCTATTGTCGGATGACGTTTTATTTTTTCCTGAGATACGCCTCCCAAAACTACCCCTTGATAAATCAAAACATCATCGCCTATCTGGCTAGTCTCGCCTATTACGACTCCCATGCCGTGATCAATAAAAAAACGCCTGCCGATTTTTGCCCCAGGGTGGATTTCGACCCCGGTAAAAAACCTGCCGAGCTGAGATAAAATCCGAGCCCAGGTCTTGAAATTTTTCTCCCACAGCCAGTGGCTTATTCTCTGCAACCAAATAGCATGCAGACCCGAATAACAAAGAAGGACAGTAAGGACATTTATGGCGGCGGGGTCTTCCCGAAAAGCAGTATTAATGTCTTCTCGTATGCGTGGTAAAAAATTCATGGTTTACCTTCAAAAAGAAAAAAGGATTTAGCCTAAAGTCGGCTTTCTGCCTTTATTTTTTCTTTTTCTGCGGTTCCAGCGTAATTTTCTTTTCTTTTTTCTAGGCATAATAAGTTAAATTAAATCAAAATTGCTAAAATGTCAATCAATTTTAAGGGCATCAAAAGAAGAAAGATGTAAAAACTGTTTTAATTTTTTAAAAGCTTGAGCCCTGTGGCTGATTCTATTTTTAGTAGTCATGGGTATTTGGGCTACAGTCTTCTTAAAACCTGGAAGATAAAAAACCGGGTCATAACCGAAACCAGAATCGCCCTCTTCCTTGAAGGCGATACGCCCGGAAAGTTTTCCTTCTAAAACTGCCAAGACCTTGCCTTCTTTGGCCAATGCCAATATGCAGGAAAAATGGGCTTTTCGCTTGTTTACGGGTATATTATTTAAGGCCTTTAGGATTTTATGGTTGTTTTTTTTCTGGTTACCGCTTTTACCGGCATAACGCTTAGAATAAACTCCCGGAGCACCTTTGAGATAGTCAACAGAAAGACCGGAATCCTCGCCCACAATTAGATCTTTTTTGTAATGCCGAGAAACTGCCAGGGCCTTTTTGACAGCATTCTCCTCAAAAGTTTTGCCATTTTCAACTATACGGATCTTTTTATCCATGTTAGACAAACATTTCAGGCTCAAATTTAGACCCTTCAAGATATTTTTTATTTCCTTTAATTTATTCTTATTTTTTG
>JAFGHG010000013.1 GCA_016939345.1 Candidatus Omnitrophota bacterium | reverse complement strand
TTGAATTGCTTGCCAATGCAGTTTGAGGGACGTCGGGGTTATTTTCTAATCTTTCTCTTACAACGGTAATTCTGTCTTTATTAGCTGGGAAGGGCTCTCTAAAAACAGCTAAAACTGCCTGAACAGCTTTAGTGTTTTCATGAGCAACTTGAGGGGTTATAGTATGATTGGCATTACCTCTATATTCTTCTATGCCTAATAGATTTATAAGTTCGTGTTCAATTATCCAATCACCGCTTCTTTTTACTCCTTCAAGGGTGATTGTCTGTTTTGTAAATACCCTGCTGTCTAGGAATAAGCCTTGAGCCTCTCCCTGATCATTAGTCATTATCAGGCCGCCTTCTTTTAATCCTTTGAAAACTAATACAGGCAGGTCTTCGGTTGGCGGAGCGCGTGGTATGATAACGCCGTGCAGCCTTAATTCATTTGCCAATCTATTCCAAACAGAAGCAATTCTTTCTAAGTTAAGCTTGCTTGCGTTTCTTCTGTCTTTACCTGCTAAAGCAGCCATAACTTCTCTATTATTCCTAACTGTCCCGCTTGCTGAGCGGTCTGATACTCTTGGCCGTCGATAGCTGTTTGAGTTGTCATATAAAATTGTCGACCAGATAAATATCGCCAAAAACCAGGCAGTAGCCAATAACCCAGCAATGTATTGAAAAGCTAATGGACCGATTGCAAATAATGACTTTAAATCGCCTGGAAGAATAAATGATTTAAATATGATCATCAAAAATCTTTTCATTGAACTACTGCTCATTATCGATATTGTTTCGCTCGAACCGATAATTGTAATGATATTAGATAATAAATTAAATGTTATATAGCCACTAATAATAAGACCTGAAAAAATCAGCATTGATGAAATTATTCCCAGAATTCCCGGGAGCCTTTTCAGGGCTTTTCCTAACCTTTCAGTTATTTTACCTCCGTCAAATGCCGGTAAAGGATTTATATTGACGGCAGCCTGATAAAAATTCATTATTGCTGACCAGTATAATAAAGCTGCAAATACCGGCGAATAATCGCCCAAAAGTACTGAAAGGCTTAATAAAACATATCCCAATAAAAAGTTCATGGCTGGACCGGAAGCAGATTCGATTGAATGCTTAATCCAGTTCATTCTTCCATTAAACGCAACTACACCGACTGCGCCGCGTATAACAATTTCTTTGGGTCCGGCTTTAAATAGTTTCACAAAAATCAAGTGGCCAAGTTCATGAAATAGCGTAAAGATTCCTATGCCAAACAATCCAATAGCTATTGCTATAAGCCAAGGGGCACCCCACCAGGTTAACATATAAATCGATATTGAACTTGTTATTATATAAGTTGAAATATCAAGAAAAACAGGAATTTTTCCGGGTAATGGCAACTGGATTTCTCTGCTGAAAGGATAAGATATTTTCTCAATAGCTTTAACTGTTAAGTTAAATAACCTGCTACCTGTGCCCCAAAGCATTCTTTTTCCGAAATATTTATTTACCTTATATCCGATAAATAAAATAACTGGAGAGATAAAACTTAATCCAAATAAAGCAATAATAACTGCCGAAACAGAAAAAATCAAAGATATAACAAATTGAACTCTTTTGTAAGGAGTATCTCCATTGCGGATATTGGCTTTCTGCATCATGCCTTTAAACATCGAAGCAGCCTGCTTTAAAATCGGAGCATCAGGATTTAAGGAAACAAAACGCATAAGCGTTGCAATGGATAGCGAAATAACTGTTATTATTCCAAAATCCAGCAACCCGATTGTAAGGGCAAGGGCAACAGTAATTGAAATGGCAATTGCTAATTTATCGGCTGATTGACCCATATATTTGCTATCAGAAGCGATTGCTCTCCTGTCTCCAGCGAGTGCCGGACGTGCTAATGGTTTTGCCTCTCTTGTATCAACGCCAAAAATGCTCATAATTTGTTCGCTGTCTAGCCCCAGTGACCTGATAAAGCCTCTACCCTTTCTAGAAATTAAAGTCTTTGAATTTTTAGTAGTTGTGATTTCAAAAGAGCTTTTTATCTCTTCTCGATCTTTAGCTGTACTTGCTTTTACTACTAATGCATCTTCACTAATTGTTGAAAATCCTAAAACCGGCTCTAATGCAATAACTCTTGCAAACGCTTGACCGTTATTTGATGTATAAACTATACCTCTAAATTCTGACATGGGTATAACTACAGGTTTATTTTTGCCGTCAATTACTAAAACTTCACTTTTTGAAGCTATTGCAACTATAAATCTCCCCTGGTCACTGCCTGGTTTATCAGGAACAAACCAAATTCCAGGTATACCATGTGCTGCTTTAATAAATCTGTGAGTATGCTCGCCCGGTAAAACATCGTAAGGTCTGGCTGCATAACCTAATTTATTTAATACATTTCTTATTACTTTATCAGTTACTACTGCTGGATTATGGGTTTCTTTTGCTGCCTTGGCAGTTTCACTGACGAAAATCTTAGGAGCTCTTTTCCTTGCCTTTATTTCTTTGGCTTTAATAGGGCCTTTGGTTTTTTCATCATTTGCGCCATTATCAGCCGGTTTTCCGAACGGACTGCCAAGCTTTGCTGCTGCTATAACTGCCTCAAGAACATTATCTGCAGCGGTCTGGTTTGGAGAGGTTTTGCCACTGGCAAAATTAGCTAGTTCTATATCATTCATCTGCTCTAATTCATCTTTTATGTGTTCAAGGCCATGGGCTTGGGTAAATGCTTCAATAGCATCTTTGCTCAAAACCTTGTTGCCATCTAGATCTTCTAAGACAGCAAGCTGAATTATCATATCAAGGTTATTTCTAGCAGAAGACGAAACAGGTGTGATTCCAGATAAAATATCCGATATATCAAAATCTTCTTTGCCAATATAGGCCTCATCGGGAATTTGAGAAGGTTCTTTTATGTCAACAACATTATCTTGTTTATCTTCTGGAGGTGAGGCATCGCTTGCATGCCAAATATCACCCTGTTCAGGTTTTATAAAATTAATTCCTTCCAGAGAAAGGCCTGATTTTTGAGCTGCAACAAAAGCTTCTTTAAAGGGTACATCTTTACCCTTAGCCTTTTTAAAATCTAAACCGTTCTCTTCTAAAAGTTTAATAACTTCATTTTCATTTATATTGTTTACTGCTGATAAAGCCTTAATCAAGCAGTTCTCAGACAATTGATTTTCTTCTTTTTTAATCTTTTCAGCTTCCTTCTCTTCATTTTCTTTCCTGACTCTTTCTTCTTCTGCCTCGATTATTTTAACCAATGCCTCGGGTAAATGGCTATTCCTTACCCCTCTTAAAACATCTTCTGCCATTTTAGCACCACGATTGATTCTTTCAGCGGCAGCTCTAAGAGCAATAAGCTCTTCGCTTTCTTTGGGCTCATCTTCACCTTCTTCAGCATTATCTGTATTTTTGGATTCACTGAAAT
>JAFGHG010000012.1 GCA_016939345.1 Candidatus Omnitrophota bacterium | reverse complement strand
CTTACACCTTCTCTCCGATAGACTATCAGCGTTACCCCCTGCTTAAGCTTATTTTAACCGCTGCCAGGAGAAGAGATAACTCACTGATTTTACTTAATGCCTGCGACGAAGTGGCAATAGATTATTTTTTAAGAAAAAAAATAAGATATTTCGATATGCACAAAGCCATGAGCTTTATTGTTAATAAATATCCATCTATCAGAATAAAAAATATAGAAGATGTGATTTACTGGGATAATTGGGCAAGAGAGAAAACAAAGGAGTATTTTAACAGATTATGGGCGCAATAACAGCTATTATTATTTTCAGCATACTGATTGTAGTACACGAGTTCGGGCACTTTTTGGCCGCAAAACAAGCCGGGGTAAAAGTTGAAAAATTTTCAATTGGTTTTGGTCCGACTATATTGAAAATAAAAGGCAAAGAAACTATCTTCCAAATATGTATTTTCCCTCTGGGCGGTTATGTGAAGATGGCCGGCGAGGATCGGCAGAGCTGCAGCGGGCAAAGTAATGAGTTTTTTTCAAAACCTGTGGGTTTGAGGGCAAGAATAGTCATGGCCGGGCCTTTATCTAATTATTTGATGGCTTTTTTTATTTTCTGGGCAATTGCTTTTATTATAGGTGTACCATCCAGTAAACCGGTAGTAGGCCAGGTTTTAGCTGAATATCCGGCAGTAGAGGCAGGGATAACAGCCGGTGATATAATCGTAGCTGTAAACGGCCAGAGCGTAAAAAATTGGCAGGATATGGCTTCGATAATACATAAAAGCCGGGATAAAATAAACCTGACAATACTCAGAGATAAAAAGCTGATGAGCCTAGACTCAGAACTGAATATGAAAGAGGATATGGATGAATTTGGAAAAAAAATCGAGGTCGCTAATATCGGAATTGCTCCAGTAATGAATAAATACGATTTCATTGGTTCTTTTTTAAAAGCCGGATACACTATTAAGACCCATACTGTAAGATTTTTTAGGGGAATTTATGCCATATTGACAGGTATCGTTCCTTTTGAAAAAGCAGTTATAGGGCCTTTGGGTATCGGGTTTCTGTCTTCAAAGGTAGCTCAAGCAGATTTTTTCGTCCAGCTTAACTTTCTGGCTCTTTTAAGTATAAGCCTTGGCTTGATAAATCTTTTTCCCATACCGGTTTTAGACGGCGGGCATCTTATGTTTTTTTTAGTCGAAAAGGTCCGCAAAAAAGAAGTAAGCAAAAGAACAGAAGAGATCTTGACAAAGGTCGGACTGGCTTTATTAGCTGTTATTTTTCTTTTTGCCTTTTATAACGATGTCAAAAGAGGCCCGCATTTTTTCGATGAGGATAACAAGAAAAACGTTGAGGAAGAAGCTAAATAAAATTTTTTATGAAAAAAAGTAAAACAGTCATGATAGGTACCCTTTCTACAGGAGGAAATAGTCCCGTTAGAATAAAGGCTATGATTAAGACCCCGGTTCAATACCTTGACAAACTTATCAATGAGGCTTTGACTTTGCAAAAGGAAGGGGCTGAGGCTATCCGGATTGCGGTCAGGGAAGAAAAAGACGCAAAGCTGGCCAGAATTTTAAAAAATCATATAACCATTCCTCTTGTGGCTGATATACATTTTCATTATAAGAACGCACTTAAATCGATTGAGCAGGGATTTGATGCCATTCGCCTTAATCCGGCTAATATCACTAAAAGAACAGAAATAAAACAGGTTGTTAAGGAAGCAAAAAATAAAGGCATCTCAATGCGCATAGGCGTAAATTCCGGAGGTTTCAAAAAAAAGTTCAAAACCTCCCAGGATATGGCCGAACAGATGGTAAATCTAACCGCTGATTATATAAAATTCATCGAAGACCAGGGTTTTTTTGATCTTATGGTTTCATTGAAGGGTTCAGACGTATTGACTACCATAGCTGCCAATAAGTTGTTTGCCAGGTCTTACGATTACCCTCTTCATTTAGGAGTTACTGCTACCGGTCCTTTTCTTGAGGGAGTTACAAAATCGTCGGTCGGGCTGGGCTGTTTATTAAGCCAGGGCATAGGAGGCTTGATCAGAGTCTCTCTTACTGCAGATTCTTTCCAGGAAGTCAGGGTAGCCAAGTACATCTTGTCTTCTCTTAACTTAAGAAGTTTTGGTTTCGAGTTGATTTCTTGCCCTACATGTTCGCGCTGCGAAGTTAACCTTATCGATATAGTAGAAGTTTTTAAAAAAAGGCTTACCGACCGGGGATTTAACAAACCCTTAAAGATAGCCATCATGGGCTGCGTAGTCAACGGCCCGGGAGAAGCTTACCAGGCTGATGTAGGAGTGGCATTCGGTAAAAAAAAGGCAGTTATTTTTCAAGGCGATAAGATAATTAAGAAAAGCAATGAGAATAATGTGGTAGATGATCTAATCAGGGAGGTAGAAAGAATATGGAGCTAGGCAGGATAAAGGACGAGATCCGCAAGGAAATAAGCATGTGGGTCGGCGATAAAGAAAAGCTTACCGAAGACTTTGTTCGAGAGCGGGCCAGATTATTTTTCCAGTCGCGGGCCGAAGTAGGAAAATACATCAAGTTAAGCGATGAGGATAAAGAAAAGATTGTCCAGTCCCTTTGTTCGGACTATCTTGGTTACGGCCCGATACAGGTCCTTTTTGATGACCCTGATATAACCGAAATAATGATAAACGGGCCTTACAATATTTACATTGAAAAAGCCGGGCGTAAACAGGAAATCGATATAAAGTTTGAAAATGAACAGCATCTTCGTTATATAGTCGAGAAGATGATAAGGCCTACCGGCCGCAGAGTCGATGAAAGCTATCCTTATGTAGATTTTGCCCTGCCTGACGGTTCCAGAGTCAATGTTATCCTGCCTCCTTTATCAGTTGGCGGGGCGACTGTTACTATAAGAAAATTTTTGCGTTCCATAGGCCAGGTTGATGACCTGACTAAGCTAGGGACTATAGATGAGCGGATGGCCCAATTTTTTATTGCCTGCATAAAGGCAAGGATAAATATTCTTTTTTCAGGGGCTACCGGTTCAGGAAAGACCACAACCCTGGAAGTCTTATCTTCTTACATCGAGGATTGGGAAAGGATAATCACCATCGAAGATGCCCTGGAATTAAGCTTACGTCAGAAGCACGTGGTTCAGCTCCTTACCCGGCCGCCGAACATCGAGGGCAGAGGAGAAGTCACTCCCAGGGACCTTTTCAGAAACACGCTCAGAATGAGGCCGACAAGAATAATTCTTGGGGAAATAAGAGGTGAAGAGGCAATGGATTATCTTCAGGCTTTAAACAGCGGGCACCGCGGATCACTGGCTGTAATACACGCTTCAAGCCCTTCAGATACTATTACCAGGCTGGAAACCACAGCTCTATATGCCAGCCTTAACCTTCCGACCTGGGCTATAAGAGAGCAAATTGCCTCAGGAATAGATATTATTGTCCAGCACGAGCAGCTTGCTGACGGCTCCCGAAAGATTACATATATCACCGAAGTCGATACCCTTCAGGAGAATCAAATACTTCTCCGCGACCTTTACCGTTATGATATTGAAGAGGTTGCTGATGATTTTAAAGTAAAAGGAAAATTTAGGGCCTATGGTCCACCCAAGTTTTTGCCATTATTCAAAAACCAGGGAGTAAAGATCGATCCAAAGATCTTTAAGCCTGATTAATAATCCGGAGTGCGGAAATGAAATACTCAGAAAGCTTTATTTATACACAACGCGAAGCTCCCAAGATTGCTGAGTGCCAGAGCCATAAGCTTCTTTTAAGGGCCGGGTTTTTGACTATGGTTTCTTCAGGTATCTACGCATACCTTCCCCTCGGTTACAGGGTATTGAACAACATAAACAGGATTATACGAAAATATATGGATAAGGCAGGTGCCCAGGAGCTTTTTATGAGTGCCTTACAGCCTATAGATATATGGCAGAAGACAGGCAGAGACAAGGATTTAAAGGATGTAATGTTTACCTTTGAGGATAGAAAGAAGAGAAAATTATGTCTGGGCCCGACACATGAGGAAGAAATAACCGAAATAGCCAGGCGTTTCCTTTTTTCCCATAAGCAGCTACCCTGCACACTTTATCAGATCCAGACCAAGTTTCGTGACGAGCCCCGTCCGCGTTTTGGATTGATGAGGAGCTGTGAGTTCATAATGAAAGATGCTTATAGTTTTGACAGGGACCAGGCTGGTCTTGATTTAAGTTACGAGAAGATGCTTACGGCTTATAAGAATATATTCAGAGATTTTGGACTGGATTTTGTTATCAGCGAAGCCGACTCCGGAGCTATGGGCGGAAGCGTTTCTCATGAATTTATGGTTGAGGCCGCCATAGGAGAGGATATGCTTTACCGCTGCCCTAAAGAAAACAAATTCTATAAGGATACCCGGATCTGCCCTGTATGCAAGGGTAAGTTGAAAGAGTCTAAGTTTGTTGAGCTTGGCCATGTTTTTCAGCTGGGCACAAAATATTCCCTGGCTCAGGAAGGATTATTTTTAGACGAGAATGGAAGCAGGCTTCCCTTTGTCATGGGTTGTTATGGTATAGGTGTAAGCAGGGTCCTTTCGGCAATAGCCGAAGTAAGTTCTGATAAAAAAGGTTTAATCTGGCCCAAGCAGGTTGCTCCTTATGACTTGACTTTAATCGTTTTGGCCGATGAACACCGGATTTCGGCACTCAATATTGCTGACAAACTAAATGATTTAGGCATTTCAGTACTGGTAGACGAAAGGAACGAAGCAGCAGGAGTCAAATTTAATGATGCCTATCTTATAGGTAATCCTTATATCGCAGTGATGGGTAAAAAATACTCAAGCCATAAATCCCTGGATCTAGAGGTCAGGTCAAATAAAGAGTCAAAAGAGTTCACAGCTGAATCTTTGATTAGTTTTTTAAAAGATGAATACGCTGGATAAAGACAATATACTGCGAGATAAAATAGCAGAGATAACCGCTGCTGAGGGCATTGATATTGTAGAATACAGATTATTTTTATCAAACGGCATAAAGGTAGTGCGTTGTGTAGTCGATTACCGTCAGGGAGGAATAACCATAGATGCTTGCGCCAGGATTAATAAAAAGGTAGTCAGTTTTCTTAATGAAAGCAGGCTCCTTGGAGGCGATTTTTCGGTTGAGATAAATTCTCCAGGGCTTGACCGGCCGCTAAATAGCCCCAGGGATTTTTTAAGGGTCAAAGGAAAGACTGTATGTCTATGGCTTAACGAACAGGTCGAGAAAAGCGGCTACCTTGAAGGAGAGTTGACCGAGGTCAGCGATGACGACCTGACAATAATTCATAAAGGTTCACCGCTTAAGATAAAATTTTGCAGTATAAAGACAGGAAAAGAACGAATATCTATTTAGTTTTAAAAATAAAAAATATAAATGTGATAGTCAGAGGAGGAAAAAATCGTGAAAAAAGAGTTTTTAAGCGTGCTTGCCCAGCTTGAAAGGGAAAAAGGTCTTGATAGGGATGTCCTGCTGGAAGCAGTAAAATATGCTTTGACCATAGCAGCAAAAAAAGTTGCAAAGATTACATCTCCTGATGCTGAGGTCAGGGTGGAAATCGACGAAAACAAAGGTGACATCAGGGTTTTTGTCGGCGAGAAAGAAATAGTATCCAATGAGTTTGGAAGGATAGCCGCTCAAACAGCCAGGCAGGTTATTATTCAAAAAATACGCGAAGCTGAAAAAGATAATATTTTTTCAGAATATAAAGCTAAAGAAAACAGTCTGGTGGCAGGGACTGTTTACCGCATGGAGAAAAAGGCTGTGGTGCTTGACCTTATGGGAAAAGCCGAAGGGATCATCCCCCATTCATTTCTATCGCCTCTTGACAGATTTCGCTTAGGAGAAAGGATAAAAGCCTTTGTTTATGAAGTAAAACAGGACAAAGGCGTGCAGATAATACTTTCCCGCAGGCATGAAGGCCTGGTCAGAAAGCTATTTGATCTTGAGGTGCCCGAAATAAGCGAGGGCATTGTTGAGATAAAAGCCATAGCCAGGGATGCTGGCGAAAGGACAAAAATAGCAGTTTATTCTAAAGACGATAAGGTGGATTGCGTAGGGGCCTGTGTGGGCATAAGGGGCTCCAGGGTAAAAAATGTCATAGAAGAACTAAGGGGAGAAAAAATAGACATTGTCCGCTGGAGCGATGATATCAAGGAGTTTATCAAAGCAGCTTTGCAGCCGGCAGTAATATCAATGATTGACCTTGATAGAGAAAATAAGCGGGCAAGGGTTTTAGTTGCATCAGACCAATTATCTTTGGCCATAGGCAAGAAAGGCCAGAATGTGCGGTTGGCTTCTAAGCTTGTTGATTGGGAAATAGATGTCCGTTCGCGCGAAAGCATGCAGGAAGACATGAAGAGGCTGTTGGAGCTTAAGGCCATAGGAAAGAAGGCAGCTGAGGTTCTGGTAGAGGCAGGCCACGGAGATATAAATACCCTTGCTAAAATCGATCCGGCAGAACTAGCTAAATTAAAAGGCATAGGGAAAAAGAAAGCCGAGAATATAATAGAAGAAGCCAAAAAAGCTCTTGTAAATAAAAAAACTCAAGGAGAAGCAAAATCTGAAAAAATAGAAAAGCCATCCAAAGAATGATTTTTAAAAACTTGTCTCTAATTCAAAAAGGAGTATTGCCCATATGAGAATCCATAAGCTGGCTAAAGATTTAGGAATGGACAGTAAGGATCTGGTGGAAAAGCTCAAAGACCTTAATTTCCCGGTCAAGAACCATATGTCCAGCGTTGATGAAGAGACAGCTGAAATCATAAAGCATGAGATAGAGGATTTAAATAAAAAACAGATAGAGGAAAATGTGCTTTTGGTTGATTTTCCCATAACCATAAAAGATCTGTCTGTAAAATTGAATCTTAAGCCTTCTGAATTGCTTGCAGCTTTGCTTAAAGAAGGAAAGTTTTTTACCATTAATCAGCGTATAGACGAAGAAACTGCTAAGGTCATCGCTTATAAATATAAAGTAAATTTGAGAAAAAAACCCACCCAGGAGGAGAAGATACTCACTCAGGAATCCAAGAATACCAAGAAAAGAGCACCGATAGTTACTCTTATGGGTCATATCGATCACGGCAAGACAAGCATACTTGATTACATTAGAAAAAGCCGTATTGCCGAAAAAGAGACTGGAGGAATCACCCAGCATATCGGTGCTTATCAAGTCCAGTTAAAAAAAGGCTCAATAACTTTTCTCGATACTCCGGGCCATGAGACTTTTACTGCCATGAGGTCAAGAGGCGCTGATGTCACAGATATAGTTGTCATAGTTGTCGCTGCCGATGAAGGCGTTAAGCCTCAGACTGTTGAAGCAATAGACCATGCCCGTGCCTCGGGAGCTGAAATAATTGTGGCCATAAACAAGATCGATAAAGCCAATGCCAATATTGATATGGTTAAGCAGCAGCTTTCTAAGTTTGAACTTGTTCCTGAAGACTGGGGAGGAAAGACTTCGACCGTTAATGTTTCAGCCCAGACCGGTCAGGGCATAGATGAGCTTTTAGATTTGATAATCCTTCATGCTGATGTTTTGGAATTAAAAGCCGACTATGAACGGCCTGCAATCGGGGTAGTCATAGAGGCAAAATTATCCAAGGGTAAAGGAGCTATGGCATCGGTCCTGGTCAAAGAGGGCATATTGAAGATCGGCGACTGGTGTATCTGCGGCACTTTTTCAGGCAAAATAAAAGCAATGCATGATGACAGCGGGGCAAGATGCCAGCAGGCTGTGCCGGCTTTTCCTGTGGAGATATTAGGTTTAAACGGCGTGCCCAATCCCGGCGAACAGCTTTTAGTCGCTCCCAACGAAAAAAGCGCCAAAGATATAGTTGCTAAGAGGAAATACGAAGAAGAAAAAAGAAAAATAATGCCAACAGCTCATTTTAAATTGGAAGATCTTTTCAGTAAGGCTAAAGAAGGCCAGATAAAGCAATTGAAAATAATCTTAAAGGCTGACGTAGGCGGAACACTGGAAGCAGTAGAAGAATCCTTGAAGAAAATATCTTCTAAGGAGGTTGAGCTTGTCATTACTCATAAAGGCGTAGGAGCTATTAATTCTTCAGACGTGCTTTTAGCCGAGGTTACTGATTCCTTGATAGTAGGCTTTAAAGTAGCTATTGATGCCCAGGTCAGAGAGCTGGCCCGCACCAAAGGCATAGAAATGAGATCTTATCAGATCGTTTATGAATTAATCGATGATGTAACAGCTGCTTTTGAAGGGCTTTTGGCCCCTCAGATAAAAAGGACTTTTGTAGGCCGGGCAACCATTAAGACAGTCTTTAAACTTTCCAAATCAGGTATAATAGCCGGCTGCCTTGTAGATAAAGGAAAGATAATCAGAAATATACCTTGTCAGCTTTTTAGAGGCACCGAGGTTATACATAAAGGCAAGATTAATACCCTGAAAAGATTCAAAGAGGAAGTAAAGGAAGTTTTGGAAGGATTTGAGTGCGGTATAGGCATAGGTTATGATAAAATACAAGAAGGCGATGTAATCGATGCTTTCAGCGAAGAAGTCATAACCCGCCGCCTGAAATAAAACCAGTTAACAACTATGTAGGGTCCGGGTTTCTAATAAAATACAATTATGAGCAAAAAGATCATTTTAAGCGGAATGCGGCCCACCGGTAAACTTCACTTAGGGCATTGGGTCGGAGCATTGTCTAATTGGGTCAGCCTTCAGGATAGCTATGACTGTTTTTTTATGGTCGCCGACTGGCATGCGCTTATGAGCGAATATAAAGACCCCTCAACTATAAATGAAAGCACTTTTGACAATGTCTGTGATTGGCTTACTTGCGGAATAGACCCTGAAAGAAGCGTTATCTTTGTTCAGTCTCAGGTCAAAGAACATCTTGAGCTTTTGATGATTTTTTCGGCTCTTGTGCCTTTAGGCTGGCTTTCCCGTTGTCCTACCTTTAAAGAGCAGGTCCAGCAGCTCAAGGATAAGGAGATAAATACCTATGGTTTCCTGGGTTATCCGGCTCTTCAGGCTGCAGATATAGCTTTGTACATGGCTGATTGCGTGCCAGTAGGAGAGGACCAGCTTCCTCACCTTGAGCTTACCCGTGAAATAGTGCGAAGGTTTAATTTTATTTATGCGAATGAGGTACTAAAAGAACCCCAGCCGCTTTTAACAAAGGCGCCGCGTTTTCTTGGACTAGACCTAAGGAAGATGAGCAAAAGTTATAATAATTATATTTCCCTGGACGAGGATGATGAAGAGATAGACAAGAAAGTATCTTCGATGATAACTGATCCGGCCCGTAAGACCAAAAAAGACCCCGGACATCCCGAGATCTGTAATGTCTACAGTTATTATTCGTTTTTTTCTCCTGAGATGAAACAAGATGTCTATAAATGGTGCACGAAGGCAGAAAAGGGCTGCGTTGAATGCAAGAAGATATTAAGCGGGGCAATAAAGGAGTTCATAGCTCCAAAAAGAGAAAAGAAAATGGAGATTACCGCAAGAAAAGATTATGTCTATGATATTTTAGATCAAGGCAGAAAAAAAGCTCAGGCCTTTGCAGCAAAGACAATGAAGGAAGTAAGAGCTGTAATGAAATTCTAAACAGCAGGTTTATAAAAAGATGAAGATAAGACTTGATATTTTTGAAGGCCCCTTGGATTTATTGTTATACCTGATAAAAAAGGACCACTTAAACATATCAGATATATCAATAACCCAGGTGGTCGACCAGTACCTTCAGTTTCTGGAGTTGATGAAACTACTTGATATCAATATAGCCTCTGAGTATCTGGTTATTGCCGCCCACTTGATAAGTATTAAATCAAAGATGCTACTTCCTAAAGAAGAAGAGCCACAAGAGCCCGAAGAAGATCCCCGTGAAGAACTTGTCCGCAGGCTTCTTGAGTATGAAAAATTCAAAGAAGCCGCAGATTTTCTCCGCCAGAAGGAGGTAGAAAGAAACAAATATTTTATGCGCCCGGCCGCTGAACCCCAGGGTGGCGAGACCTATATCGAAGCCTCAATATTTGATTTGATCAGCGCTTTCAAGTCAGCCTTGCGGGAAGTTCCCAAGGATATATTTTTTGAAGTTGTAAAAGATGAGTTTACCGTCGAGCAGAAGATACATGATTTGCTGCATCTGCTTTTGGTCAGGGATAAGATTTCTCTTGATGAGCTTTTTTCTTCAGCAAAAAACAAGCTTGAGATCGTAGTCACCTTTTTGGCTATACTGGAACTTATAAAGTTGAGAGAACTAGCTGCTGTGCAGGAGGAACTGTTCGGGCCCATATCAATAACCAGGAGAGAGAACATCTATTCTTCCTTAAAATAAGATCTGATAAGATGAAAGACGAAAGATTTTTAGACAGCTGGCAGGAAAACGAAGAAGAACAGATAATAAACCTGTCTTTACGGCCTCAGCATCTGGGTGAATTTATAGGCCAAAGGAATGTTATATCCAGCCTTGAGATTTCAATCGAAGCGGCAAAAAAACGCTCTGAACCTTTGGAACACCTTCTTTTGTCAGGGCCCCCCGGATTAGGCAAGACTTCACTTGCGCATTGCGTAGCTCATCACATGGATGCCAAGCTGACAGCTACAAGCGGACCGGCAATAGAGAGGGCCGGAGACCTGGTAGGGATTTTGACCAACCTAGAAGAAGGGGATATCCTTTTTATTGATGAAATACACCGCCTGTCTAGAGCGATAGAAGAGTTTTTATATCCGGCAATGGAAAACTTTCAAATCGATTTTGTTATTGATAAAGGCCCTTATGCAAAAAGCGTTAAATTCAACTTAAAACCATTCACCCTTATCGGTGCAACAACCCGCAAAGGTCTTTTAAGCGCACCGCTGCGGGGAAGGTTCGGTCTGTTTTTTGATTTTGACTTTTATAGCGCCGATGACCTTTCTCAGATAGTCAAACGCAGTGCTCATCTTCTTGAGATAAAAATAGACGATGAAAGTTCCTTTGAGATAGCCAGGCGGGCCCGGGGATGCCCCCGTTTATGTAACAGGCTGTTGAGAAGAGTGAGAGATTATGCCCAGGTAATCGGAGAAGGTGTGATAAACCCTGATATGGCCAGCAGCGCTTTAAACAGCGTAGGCGTTGATAATAAAGGTTTAGATGATATGGACCGTAAATATCTTGCTGCTATTATAAAAATCCACAACGGCGGGCCAGCTGGGATTGAAGCTATCGCCGCTTCATTAGGTGAAGATAAGGGCACTCTGGAGGATGTGGTAGAGCCTTACTTATTAAAAGAAGGTTTTATTATAAGGAGTCCCCGGGGAAGAATTGCCACAGAGATTTCCCACCAGCATTTAAATATTCCTTATCCTAAAGAAGAAAAGCAGGAAAAGTTTTTTTAACAGCCATCCATAAATCAGCAGGGTTATGTCTAAAGAAAAGCTTTTTATCACAGGTTTGATAGTCACTGTTTTCGGTCTAATACTTATTTTGGTTTCACGCTTTAAATTACCTTTTACTCTTTTTCGCCTGCCCGGAGATATATTTATAAAACGGGGGAATTTTACTTTTTATTTCCCTTTGACTACTTGCATAGTGATAAGTATTGTACTGACCTTGATATTGCGGTTGTTTAGAGATTAGTATGTTTAAGGAAATAAAGCGAGATAAAAAGACCAAAGCCAGGCTTGGATTGTTCAAAAGCCGCAGCTCTGAGTTTAGAACTCCCACCTTTTTCCCAGTAGCCACTCAAGGCACGGTCAAAGGCATATGTTCCCGCCAGCTTTCAGAAATTGGCGTTGACGGTTTGTTGACTAACGCCTATCACCTTTTTTTGCGACCGGGGACAGGTGTAGTCAGCAAGTGCGGGGGGCTTCATAAATTCATGAATTTCCCTAAAACCATTATAACCGACAGCGGGGGGTATCAGATCTTCAGTCTTCAGCACCTGCGCAAAGTTAGCGATCAAGGGGTTGATTTTCAATCGCATATTGACGGCAGGAACATATTTTTAACACCCGAACAGGTTATAGAAATACAGCTTCAATTAGGTCCGGATATAATAGTACCATTGGATGAGTGCGTTAACTATCCCGTATCTTATGAGGATGCCAAGAGTTCATGCAGAAGGACCATAGAATGGGCTAAAAAAAGCAAAAAATATTTTGATTCAGGCAACAGAGACGGAGTGCTTTTTATGGGTATAGTCCAGGGTTCGGTATATTTGGACCTGCGCAAGGAGTGTCTGGCTGAAATTTTGGATATAGGTCTGGACGGGCTTTGTATCGGCGGTTTAAGTGTTGGCGAACCAGAGGATTTACGATATAATGTCCTCTCTTTTCTGGAAGAAGAGTCGGGAAACGACTGTTTTCGTTACTTTATGGGCTATGGAAAGCCTGAGAATATACTTACAGCAGTGAGCCTTGGGGTTGATCTCTTTGATTGTGTCGTTCCTACTAGATATGCCAGGACAGGAACTGCATTTACCAGCGAAGGCGAGATTGTGATAAGAAACTCGCCATATATAGAAGATTTAGGCCCGTTAGACAGCCGCTGTTCCTGTTATGTTTGCAAAGATTATTCCCGGGCCTATTTGCGCCATTTGATCAATGCCAAAGAGATGCTTGGCGTGGAACTTTTGACCTATCATAATATATTCTGGTATAAGAACTTTATGGATGATATTAAAAAGGCTATCAGCGAGGATAGATTTCTTGAATTCAAGGATGATTTTTTCAGCAGATATAAATTGAAGGCAGTAAGCGGGTTATGATATGATCATAGATATCGTAACTATTTTTCCCGAAATGTTTTCTCCGGTGCTTGGAGAGTCGATTATAAAGCGCTCTCAAGATAAGGGATTGGTAAAGATAAAGGTCCATGATCTACGCAGATTTTCTGATGATCCGCATAAAAAAGTCGATTCTCCTTCTTACGGCGGCGGGGGTATGGTTTTCAAGGTGCAGCCCTTGTTTACAGCAGCTGAGAAAATATTAGGAGAGGATATTTTTTCAAGAAAAAAAACAGGCCATAAGAGCAGGATAATACTTTTTAGCCCCAAAGGCCGGATCCTGAAGCAGAAAAATATCAGGAAATACTTTAAATATGAACGCCTCCTTCTTTTAGCCCCACGCTATGAAGGGGTGGATGAAAGAGTAAGAAAATATCTTGCCGACGAAGAGATATCCATAGGAGACTATGTATTAAGCGGGGGAGAATTACCGACAATGGTGTTTGTTGATACTTTAGTCCGTTTAGTTCCGGGGGTAGTATCCGATAAAGAATCAATAAAGAATGAAAGTTTTGAGAAACCTCTGCTGGATTTTCCTCATTATACAAAGCCAGCCGAGTATATGGGCATGAAAGTGCCTTTGGTGCTTGTTTCTGGCAATCATAAGGCGATAGCCGATTGGCGCAAACAAAAATCCATAGAGATAACTCAAAAAAGGAGACCCGATTTATTGAAAGGTTAATGAGAGACAGATCAAATTTGAAATCCGAATATCGAAACCCGGAACAATGTTCAATTTTTCGAAATTTGCATTTTCGAAACCATAAGAATTTTTTTATTTTCGATATTTGTTTGTAATATGCGAATTTTGATCATTCGTATTTGTTTCGGATTTAGTATTTCGAGTTTAGAATTTAAACTTTAGTAATCATAAGATAAACATGGAGGTGCTATAGTGGATAAGTTATTAGTTGTGGAAAAAGAATTAAAGAACTCTTTAAAAAAAGACTATCCGGAGTTTAAACAGGGAGATGTGATCAAGGTTTTTTACAAGGTCAGAGAAAAAGACAAGATAAGGCTGCATCCGGTCGAAGGGGTCATCATCAAGATCAAAGGAGCCATGCACCGTAAATCTTTTACCGTAAGAAGGACTGCCTATGGTCAGTCATACGAAGTTACCTTTCCTTATTTTTCACCCAACATACAGAAAATAGACCTGATAAAAGAAAGCCGGCGCAGGCCCAGAAGAAGCCGTCTTCACTACTTAAGAGGAAGAGTCGGCAAGAAATCAGTATTAACCTGATTAGCTTATGTCTGAGAGCTAATAGCTGATAGTATAGAATATAGCCAAAAAAATGGTGGTAGGGATAGACGAGGCAGGCAGGGGTCCTTTGGCAGGCGTAGTGGTAGCTTGCGCCCTGCACTTAAGGCAGGACCCTCCTTACAAAATAAAAGATTCTAAAGCGATGTCTACTTTAGCCAGAGAAAAGGTTTTTTCCTGGCTGGTTGAAAACGCAGATTTTGCAGTTGATATAGCTGACCCTAAAGAAATTGACAGGCTTAATATTCTGCAGGCTACATTTTTAGCTTTTGAGCGGTCAATTTCTAAGCTGATCAGCAAATGCCGCTGGCTTTCCGAGGCAGATTTTATAATCGACGGAAACTTTTTTAAGACAAAGCTCGATATAAATTACCGCTGTCTTATCGGAGCAGACAGAAAAGTAAAAGAAGTGTCCTGTGCTTCGATAATAGCTAAAGTAGTCCGGGACAATCTGATGCTGAACCTTGATTTTCTCTACCCTGAATGGAAATTTTCAAAGCATAAGGGTTATCCCACAAAAGAGCATTTTTCTTTAATAAAAAAATATAGCCTGACTCCTTTTCACAGGATCAGTTTTGCTCCCTGCAGGGATATTGTATAACAGCCCATAACCAAGATATGAAAACCTATTATAAGGGCTTAAAGCCTTTTTTAGATGATCTGGCCGGACGAAAGCCTTCGCCGGGAGGAGGCAGCGCAGCTGCTTTTTTATTCTGTCTGGGGTTGAGCCTTATAGATAAATCCCTGAATTTTTCTATTGTCAGCAAAGCTGTTTTACCAGCCCAGAAAGCAAAGAATCATAAATTAAAAAATACTATATCTGTTTTTGCCGATTTGAAAAGAACCTTTTTGCCTTTTGTCGATAAGGATGGGCAGGTCTTTGATAAGATAATAAACTCTCAAGGGGAAAGAAGAAAAGCACTTGTAAGGAAAAGTGAAAAAATGATAGCAGACATGGCTGATTCCTGCCGGCAAGCGATTTCTCTTGCTAAAAAAGCTGAATCTGATATAAAAAATAATATTATTAGTGATTTTAATATCGGCTGTTATTGCCTGTTTGTTTGTTTAATGGCATGTCTTGAAAATTTACAGGCTAATAAAGCTATTTTTGGCACTCAAAACAGCAATATCGCCAAGATAAAGAAATACCTTAGAAATGTCGGAAATATTTGATCCCAATTCAGCGGCACAAGAATTAGAGAGCAAGATAAGAAAAAAACTGCTTACTTTGCCTAAGCTGCACTTGGCGTCTATTGCTTTAGGCAAGGATTCCTCATGTATGGTTTACCGCTCTTCACAAAAAAAGCTGGCGCTTGATTTAGGTATAGTCTATCACCCTTTGGATTTTAGCAAAGATATTGAATTAAGCGAGTTATCTGCCCGGGTAAAGGAGCTTAACAAAAATCCCGAAATCACCGGAATAATCATAAACAAGCCATTTATTAACGACTGGAAGGAAGAGGAAGTTTTTTCATTGATTGATGTGGATAAGGATGTAGAAGGCGTTAATCCCTTAAATCTGGGAAGATTATTGATGCTTGATTTCAGCCTTAAAGACTTTGTCGAAGCAGGCTCATTGCCTGTGTGTCTGCCTCCGACCTTAAGAAGCATTCTTCATGCCTTATTTTTAAGTAGCGGTGAAAATGTGCGTTCAAAAAGAGTTACTATAGTAGGCTTTACTTCGATCATAGGCAAGCCTCTAGCTTTTATTTTAGCTAATGCTTTAGCAACAGTAAGCATAGTCCATATCGGCACAAGTGAAGCCGGAGATCTGCCGGATTATATTAAAGCTGCTGATATAGTTATCAGCGCAGCCGGCGTGCCGTCTTTGATAAAAGGAGAATGGATAAAACAGGGAGCTGTTGTTATCGATGTCGGCACAGGCAAGAAAGAAAACAGGCTTTGCGGCGATATTGAATTTAAAACAGCCAAGGATAGAGCGTCATTTATTTCCCCTTCTCCCGGCGGCATAGGCATATTGACCCCTTTATATCTTTTCAGCAATCTGATTTTATTAGCTGAGAAAAGAAGAAAGAAATAATGCAGGATTTAACAATAATAGGTCTGGGAATTTCAGCCCAGACTTTGATTGATAAACTAAAGGCTGAAGGTTTTAGCCAGTCCCTGACAGCCATAGATAAGGACGAGTTCTATTTTAGCCGCCCTGGACTGATATCCGCTCCTGCTGATATAAGTAAAAGAATTGAACTTAGCTCCTGGGCCAGGGAAAGGGGTATAAATTTTATCAACGATAAGGTTGAAAGAGTAAACCCTAAGCGGAAAAAAGTCTATTTAAAAAATTCTGAAATCATTGAATACAAAAAGCTCATTATAGCCACAGGTCTGAAATCGAAAAAACATCCGGCTAAAGGCGACCACCGTGAGGGCTTTTTTTATCTTTCAGCTCTTAATCCCTTTAAATTGAAAGACCTGGTGAGAATATCCAAAGAAGCGGTTGTCGATGTATCTACTTTTTTGGGGATAAAGCTTGCCGTTAGTTTAAATAATCTAGGTCTGGAAGTAAGAGTTACTTGCCGTAATCTGGATTTTTTATCAGTTTATAAAGAGAAACTGCTTAATTATTTTGATCATAGCCAGATCGCTATTAATTTTAATACCGAGATAGACGAAGCAGTAGGGGAGTCAACGGTTAAAGCTGTAAAGGTTAATCCCTTAAAAGTTTTTTCTTCACAGATGCTTTTTCTGGACAGCGGTTTCAGCCCGGCTGCAGATTTTTTTGAAGAGGAAGTATATGTATCAGATTGCTTTTTCAGCAATTATGAAGATTTGTATTTTCTTGCAGATGCCGGCAACAGCGCATCCGAGGGCGAGAGTTTTTTTATAAATAACTATTCTGATTGCTGCCAGCAGGCCTTGATTTTCAGCGAATTTCTATTAAAAGGAAGAAGGCCGGATTTTTCAAGGACAGCTTTAAATGAAGATGATATTGAAAAGGCGGTAAACGCATGCTTTAAGGATATTAAAAAAAATGATTCTTTTGATAGTGTTGGCGAAAATATTGAGGAGGTAAGAAATGGCTGAATGGATAGGTATAGGCAGGCGGGCTAGAAAATGTTATGGTTTTGATGAAGTGGCTTTGGTTCCCGGAAGAGCAACAATCAATCATGAAGAAGTAGATACAAGCTGGAAATTCGCTTCGCGTCAATTCAGCGTTCCTATTATGGCTGCTGCCATGGATGGGGTAGTAAGCGTGCCTTTTGCTATTAAGATGTCTTCGCTGGGAGGAGTGGCGGTCTTGAATCTAGACGGCGTACAGACCCGCTATGATGATCCTGAGGATGTGCTTTCCGAGATAGCCAAAAGTTCACCTGAAGAAGCAACAAATTTAATCCAAAAAGTCTATACTACCCCTATTAAAAACAAATTAGTAGGAAAGAGAGTGGAAGAAATAAAAAAGGGCGGAGGCTATGCAGCTGTAAGCTGTATTCCTCAAAATGCCCCTGAATTTGCTCCTTTAGCTCAGGAGGCTGGCGTAGATTGTTTTGTAGTCCAATCCACAGTTACCACTTCAAAACATATTGCTACCAAATATAAGCCTCTTGATTTAATTAAATTCTGCAAACAAACCAAAGTTCCGGTCATTTTGGGAAATTGCGTCACCTATGAGGTAACCCTGGAACTGCTTGAGACAGGTTGTTCAGGGATATTAATAGGTGTGGGTCCGGGCGCTGCCTGTACCACCAGGGGAGTCCTTGGCATCGGTGTGCCTCAAGTTACCTCGACTATTGACGCTGCTGCAGCAAGGGATTTTTATTTTCAGAAGACCGGTAAATATGTACCGATAATAACTGACGGAGGCATGAGTAAAGGAGGCGATGTCTGCAAAGCATTTGCCTCAGGTGCAGATGCGGTAATGATAGGTTCAGCCTTTGCCCGGGCCCAGGAAGCGCCTGGTAAAGGTTATCATTGGGGCATGGCAACTTCTCACGGGAACCTGCCTCGTGGGACAAGAATAAAAGTAGGCGTAACCGGAAGCCTTGAACAGATATTGTTTGGTCCGGCCCAGGTCGATGACGGCTCACAAAACCTTATGGGCGCTTTAAAGACTTCTATGGGTTCTTTAGGAGCCGGAACAATAAAAGAGATGAATTTTGTCGAGATGATAATTGCACCGTCTATACAGACCGAAGGCAAAGTGTTTCAAACATTCCAACGCGTGGGGATGGGCAAATAAAGTATAATTTGCAAGATAAAGCAACAAGAATACGATTATCTGATTCACTACTAAGTTTAACAAGGTATGGGTAAGAAATATATATAAATGAAAAAATACTAAACCAACTATTTTGGACCAAAGAACACGATTTTACCCTTCGGGCCTCAAAAAAAGCCTAAAAATCACCTTCCGTGCTTCCTGGTTCGGTGATTTTCTCAACGGCTTTTTTGCTACCTGCCTGCCGGCAGGCAGGAAATCATGAATGGGCCAAAATACTTGTTTAGCATTTAAAGTTATTATAGTTACTATTATTTATTTATGAAGAACGATACTATACTGATTCTTGATTTTGGTTCCCAATATACCCAGCTAATTGCCCGCCGTGTCCGTGAATTAAAAGTTTTTAGCGTGATCGAGCCTTGCAGCATAGGGATAGAGAAAATAAAAAAAATAAAACCAAAAGCAATCATCCTTTCCGGGGGGCCTCACAGTGTTTATGAAAAGAATGCTCCCGCCCTTAATAAAGAGATCTTTCAACTGGGAATACCTATATTAGGCATATGTTACGGCATGCAGATCCTTGTAAGGACCCTTAATGGAGCAGTCAAGGAGTCGCGTAAAAGAGAATATGGAAGGGCTCCTATGTATATAGACAATCATGAGGACCTTTTCTTTTCTTTGGGACCAAAGATAACTTCCTGGATGAGCCATACCGATAAGGTGGTAAAATTGCCCAAGGGTTTTAAAATCCTTGCTCATACCTTGAATACAAGATTTGCTGCTATCGGCAATAAAAAGAAAAAGATTTACGGGGTTCAGTTTCATCCTGAGGTAGTGCATACCGACAAAGGATTGCAGATAATTTCTAATTTTCTCTTTCGGATAGTCGAATGTTTTGCCAACTGGCAGCTTGAGGATTTCGTAAAAGAGCAGGTAGAAACTGTCCGAAAAAAAGTGGGCCAGGGAAATGTTATTTTAGGCTTAAGCGGAGGGGTTGATTCTTCGACCGCTGCAGTTCTGATTCATAAAGCTATCGGTAAAAAATTAAAATGCATTTTTGTAAACAACGGGGTATTGCGTAAGAATGAAGCCTCCCGGGTAATCCAGTTATTCAGGGGCCATTTTAAGATCGATCTTCACTATGTAGATGCTTCAAAAAGGTTTTTAAGTAAATTGAAGGGCGTTACTGATCCGGAAACAAAAAGAAAGATCATCGGCCGGGAGTTTATAAGAGTTTTTGAGGCTGAAGCTAGAAAAATCAGAAATGCTTCTTTTTTGGTCCAGGGAACGCTTTACCCTGATGTCATCGAGTCGATTTCCTTTTTCGGCGGCCCGACTGCCTGTATAAAATCGCACCATAATGTGGGCGGATTGCCAGCTGATATGAAACTTAAACTCATTGAGCCTTTCCGTCAGCTTTTTAAAGATGAAGTCAGGGAGATCGCCAGGATACTTAACCTGCCCGGTGCATTAATAAAAAGGCACCCTTTTCCCGGTCCAGGTCTTGCCGTAAGGATAATCGGAGAGATCACTTCTTCCCGGCTGAAAATCCTCAGGGAGGCTGATGCTATTTTTGAAAAGATCATAAAACAAAGAAATATATATAATGATATATGGCAAGGCTTTTGTG
>JAFGHG010000193.1 GCA_016939345.1 Candidatus Omnitrophota bacterium | reverse complement strand
TAATCCCAGAATTTTTCTAATCATCATTGATAATTTTCGAGTAGATTTCCGATAAACAGTCCGAATCTGTGTTTGCATATTTTTTAAGGTCTTCTAATGAGCCTTTTATTTTTATCCTGCCTTTTTGCAGGATGAGAAAGTCATTGCAAACTTCTTGAGCCTCGAGGATGTCGTGGGTAGCTATTATTACTGAACGGTTGTTTTTAGATTGGTTTTTTATAAAATCCCTGAGTTTAGAAGCTGCAGTATGGTCAAGACTCTTGGTCGGCTCATCTAAAAGTAATAAGCCTGGCTCGTGTAAAAGAGCTCTAATCAAGGAGAAGGCCCTTCTCATGCCTGTTGAATAAGAATCAAAGCGTTTATCAGCATAATCTATATTAAATAAAGAAAAGAGTTCTTTTATTCTTAAATCGGCTTTTTCTCTACTTAATCCGTAAAGCCTGCAGAAAAACTCGATATTTTCTCTTCCGCTGAGCCTCCAGTAAAAACAGCGCTCTTCACTGCTTGCCAGGCCCAAGAGAGATTTAATTGCTGTATCATCTTTACCTACGGTCTTGCCAAAAACACTTATGCTTCCTTGGTTTGGAAGAAGAAGTGAGACTAAAAGTTTTAAAAGGGTGGTTTTTCCGGCGCCGTTTGGGCCTAGTATGCCCAGTATTTTTCTCTGTCCGTGAGTAAAGGATATATTATCTAAAGCTATGATTGGTTCTTTAGGCCTGAAATTAAAGGTCAGAGCATCTTTAAGATTTAACGGCTGGTAAAATTTCTTGGTAAGATTATTGACTTTTAAAATTTCTTCTGACATTAATATAAATTATCAAATATAATTATAAGCGTCAAGCCAATTAGCATAAAGGATTAGAAAGTAGAGAGTAGAGAGTAGGGAGCGGAAGTGCTTTAACCTCATCAGAATCAAGCACTTAAGTTTTTATCTCCTTGCTTTCATCATCTGATTTTGATATAATTCTTCAAGGAGAGATATATGGCCCAATATGAGTTGAACTTAAGAGATTATCTGCGTATTTTTCGCAAAAGAAAGTTTATAGTAATAATAACTACCATTCTTTGCACGATTTTTGGTTTTTATTATTCCAGCCGGCAGATCCCTGTATACGAAGCCTATACAACAGTCAAGATCGAAGAAAGAAAAACCGTAGCCGGTCTGCTTACTGAACTTGTAACTTACAGTCCGGGAAGCACTATGGAATCCCAGGCGAAAATAATCAAGGGCTTTCCCATACTTAAAACCGTCGCCCAGAAGCTTAATATGATCAATGAGCAGACCCCTGAGGAGAAGGTGCATCAGATTGTTAAAGATCTGGAAGAAAAATTAACCACAGAGACCGTGGGAAACACAAACATTCTGAAAATTACCGCTGTTTCTGTTGATCCTGCCGAAGCAATGGTCCTGGCTAATATAGTGGCTAAAGTTTATGTTGAGGAGAACCTTTTTGAAAAAAACAAACAGGCCCGAACAGTCCGGGAATTTATAGAAAACCAGCTTAATGCCTTAAGCCAGCGCATGATAGACTCTGAAGAAAAACTTAAAGTTTTCGCTGATAAAATCAAAAATATCAAAGTAGCTGAGCCCATACAGCAGAAATTAATAGATTTAGAGTTTGAACTTGCTTCCCTTATGCAAAAGTATACTGAAAAACATCCTAAGGTTATACAGCTGAAAGACCAAATATCTAACCTGCAGAATCAGATTAAAGGCTTATCCGGTGATGATTTAGAGTATGCCAGGCTTAAAAGAGAAGCTGAAGTTGACCGTAAGCTTTATGCCATGCTTAAAGAGAAACTTGAACAGGCCAGGATAAGCGAAGCAGAAAAAATAGCTGATGTTTCAATAGTTGATCCGGCTGTTATGCCCAGGGCACCTATCAACGGAGAAGGAGGTATCAGCATTATTATGGGCTTTTTTCTGGGTTTAGTCATCGGAGTAATCCTTGCTTTTATTTTGGAAATGTCAGATACTTCAATAGGCACAGTCGAGGACGTTGAAGCAGCAACAAAGCTTCCTATGCTTGGGGTAATACCTTCGGTTAGAGGTGCTTTATTTCAAGAAGATGAGAGTTTTTTAAAAAGAATAAAGTATATGTTCTTGCCCAGAATAATAACACCCGAGCAGGAGAACTATATTCGCTTGCTTGTCCATCACCGCCCGACATCTCCTTTTGCCGAGGCTTTTAGAAACATCAGGACCAACATGAGGATATCTTCTACCAATAAAGTTTTTCTTTTGACCAGCTCTAATCCTAAAGAAGGCAAAACCGCTATTATCTGTAATCTGGGTTTGATCATATCCCAGGAGAACATGAAGACCTTAATTGTTTCTTCAGACCTGCGTCGACCCCAGATATCCCAGGCTTTTGGTATAGAGAGAGAGCCGGGCTTGACTGAGGTTTTACAGGGCTCAGCTACACTTAAAGATAGCTTGCGTAATATAACCGATATAATGCTTGGAAGCATTGACTTATCTGACACCTTAAGCCCCTCGGGCATGCGCAACATTTGGATTCTTCCCAGCGGTTCTTATCCTCCTAATGCTGCTGAGCTTTTGGCTTCAAAAGAGCTGCCTTTGGTAGTGGAAAAATTAAGGGAAGAGTTTGACTGCATTCTTTTTGATTCTCCTCCGGTGCTTCCGGTAACTGATCCGGCAATCATTGCGCCCTTGGTCGATTCAGTCATAATATGTTATGAGATCGGCAAGACTTCCAAAAACGCTCTTCTCAGGACTAAATCCCAGCTTGAGGCTGTAGATGCGAATATCATCGGGTTAGTTCTTAATCACACAAAACCCGAGACTGAACCGCTGGAACCATATCCTTATTACCGTTATAGAAACAGGTATTATTACCGGGAAGAAGCTCCGAAAGAAGGAAGTTAAGCTGATTGAGTTTTTAATATATTTATAGGAAACAGTTCACCAGGGGCCAAGCGGCCCTTTTTTATTTTAAAGAAATGAAAAAAGCCTTTTCCATAATATTGCTTCCTGTGCTGGTTGCAGCGACTGCCGCTTCTTCTTTTATCAGCGGGCCGTTCAAGCTTATGATTTTGGTCTTAAGCGCGCTTTTGTTTTTTGTGGCTGTTGTGAAAACCGACATGGCTCTTATAATTCTTATTTTTTCTATGCTTTTTTCTCCTGAATTTTCTTTAGGCGGCGTTAGCGGAAGGGCTGTTGTAGTGCGTTTTGATGATATATTTATTTTTGTGATTTTTTTCGGCTGGCTGGCTAAAATGGCTATTAATAAGGAATTGGGTTTAATAAGGATTACATTTTTGAATAGGCCGATATTAGCTTATATAGCAGTATATGCTATTGCTACGCTTATCGGCTTATTAATGGGGCCGATAAGCCTGAAGGAGGGAGTTTTTTATTTGTTAAAGTACTTTGAATACTTCTTGCTTTTTTTTATGGTATCAAACTGCCTTAACGATAAAGAGCAGGCCGCTTTTTTTATCCGCTTAATACTTTTTGTCGGGCTGGCTATAAGTATTTATGCCTGTTGGCAGCATTTAACAGGCGTAGAAAGGGTTTCAGCTCCTTTTGAGGGAGAAGGGGGAGAAGCAAACACCCTGGGCGGATATCTGATGATGATAATATTACTGTCAATAAGTTTACTGCTTAACACATCAGGTTTTAAATTCAAAGCATTTCTTTATTTAATTATATTTTCCGCTGTGCCAGCTCTTTTGTTTACGCTATCGCGAAGCTCATGGATAGCTTTTGCTTTTGGCCTCTTGGCCTTGATCTTTTTAACCACCAGGGGCAGGGTTGTGCTTTTTGTGGTTTTTGTTGCGACAATTGTTTTATCTTCGGTAATATTTCCTGCCTTTGTCATAAATAGAGTTACCTCTACATTCGAATCAACAAACAAATACACAGTTATGAACAGGCATATGTCTTTGGATGAGTCAGCTATAGCCCGTATAGAATCATGGCATAAAGCTTACCGGATGATAGTTAAGTCTCCTTTTATCGGCCACGGAGCAAGCAGTGCCGGACCCACTGTTGATAATCAATATGCACGGATTCTGATTGAGGCCGGAGTTTTAGGCCTTTTAGCTTTTATCTGGATGGCCATGGCAATATTAAAAAATTGTTTTATTTATTTGAACGAATTAAAAGATGATGATTTTTCAAGGGGCTTTTTTGCCGGTTTTATGGCAGTCTTCATAGCTCTCTTGGTCCATTCTTTCGGGGCAGCATCATTTATTTTAATCAGGATAATGGAGCCATTTTGGTTCTTGATGGCTCTTGTAGTCGTCTTGGCTGAAAATGCGCCTTTTATAAAAAGCTCAGCAGGCAGTTAAAGAACATGGAGAAAAAGATAAATCAGAGCCAAACATATGATGTCCGAGGCTTAAGCTTCGCCGGCTTGGCGGTTCAAACTTTCGCCGCATCTATAATATGCCAGGTAATATATCTGGCTATCAGCATTCTTAGTGCCAGGATTTTAGGCCCGCAGGGAAAAGGCATATTGACAGTAGTCATACTTTATCCCACATTATTATTTACTTTCGGCCACTTAAGCATCTACCGGGCCATTACGGTTAACCTGGCGGAGAAAAAATTCAAGTTTGAAGATTTTCCGGCAAGTATCCTTTATTTTACTGTTTTTTTAAGTGTAATTTTAATCTGTGTTTTTATTGTTTGTTTTTTTGTTTTCAATAAGTATTTCACCAAGGAAGCAAATTTTTTGATCATTATGATTGCTTTAGCCATTACCCCCTGCATGATGCTGCTGCAGGCTTTCTATAGTATCCTGCAGGTTAAGGGAAAAGTTTTTGAGTTTAATCTTGCTCAAATTTTGCACACCGCTTTAATCCTGGTTTTTTTATTTGTGCTTTTAGTGATTTTTAAGGCCGGGGTTAACGGAGCTGTCATTGCTTATTCTTTGGCAGCTTTTGCGGCGGCTCTCATAGCCATCGGCTTTGTCAGGAAGATATCAAAAGAGACCTGGAAATTTAATTTAAAACTCCTTAAGACG
>JAFGHG010000192.1 GCA_016939345.1 Candidatus Omnitrophota bacterium | reverse complement strand
GATCTACGTGATAAATTTCAAAACTTTTTATTCTAGGCATGGCGAACTCTATCTATATCAGAAAACCAGGACCTTAAATCTTCAAAAAAAACATCCCTTTGAGAACTGAATTCAAGTATATGCCTGGCTTGCGAATATGTTTTGCAGGTTTTAACTTTACTGGGAATTTTATCGAAAAATTGTTTATTTTTGCTATTATCGCAGATGGGGTCATCAACCGCGGATGCCATGAAAACCGGCATAGTCAAATGGTTTATCCGCTTATTTACTAATTTGCGCATTATATGAATTCCCCAGAAAAATCCAGACGGGGCTTTATAAAGAGACAGTTTGTCGCCCCTGATAAAATCTATGAATTCCTGAAGCTCTGAGAAGTCTTCAGGCTTCAGGCCGACACTTACATCCGAATTCATACCGCTTATAGCGCAGAAAAAAATTTTTAGTTTATCAACTATCCTTAAATCAGTTTTTGTAAAAACACCGGGAGTGGCCAAAAGCAAGGACCTTATTATTTTCGAACGCTGACAAGCGTAGAAGGATGCAAAAAGGGCTCCCAAACAATGTCCAAGCAGATGGACCTGACTATGATTATGCCTAGCCATAGCTTCTTTGATTACCGCATCTAGACTGCTGAGAAAAGACTCTGCAAAATCCTTTGAGGCCTTAGGCTTATCGCTAAGACCTGAACCAAAACGATCAAAGGCGTAAACAGGATAGCCAAGGCCGCGGATATAGCTTGAGGATTGGGTAAACCATCCGGAATGGCTTTGCAAGCCGTGCAAGAGAATAAGCGGCACTTCCTTACTGTTTAAACCATAAGTCCTTACAGCGAGCTTGATCCCTGGCTCTGTAAAAATATGCCTGATATTTGCCTCATCGGCGGATTGCGTTGGCAGTGTTAGGTAATCCATTTTCTTCAGAAAAACCGGACTTAATGCTGCTCATGGCCAGGATACATTAAAACAAGCACAAAAGCCTTTCTTGATGAATAACTTATTTTAAGCCTAAAATTTATAAATCACATCACTAAGTCAGCTTTTTAATCCATTACCAAAGCAAGTTCCAACAGAACAGGCGGATTTAATCAGAGAATGATCAAGAGGAACCAGGCGCGCCCCCTGGGCAACGGTCTCAAGAGGAACAGGCACGAATGAATTCATCTGTAAACCGACCATATGGCCGAACTTCTTTGATTTAATTAAATCTATTGCTTTGGAACCAAGCTCAGTGCCCAGTATCCTGTCAAAAGACGTAGGGGTCCCGCCGCGCTGCAGATGGCCCATGACAACTGTCCGGGTTTCAATTCCGGTTATCTGCTCCAACTGATTTCCCAAAACAAAACCTACCCCTCCCAGGCGTATTGGCTCAACCGAATCCTTTACTGTTTTCTTTACTGTTATATCGCCGCCTGATGGCTTTGCTCCTTCGGCAATAACTATTATACTAAAGCGTTTTCCTTTTTTGTGGCGCGATTTTACCAGTTTGGCTATGATATTGATATCATATGGAATTTCAGGAATAAGAATGATATCTCCTCCACCGGCCACGCCGGCATGAAGAGCTATCCAGCCGGCATGCCTGCCCATTACTTCTACAATCATAACCCTGTGATGCGATTGAGCAGTGGTATGAACTCTATCTATGCCCTCTGTTGCTATATGAACAGCAGTGTCGAAACCAAAAGAAACATCGGTTCCTCTTATATCGTTATCGATTGTCTTGGGTATGCCCACAACCGGGATGCCTTTTTGATAAAATTTATAGGCAATAGAAAGTGTGCCGTCGCCTCCGACACAGATAAGGGAATCGATGCCTAATTTTTTTAAATTCTGTATAACTTGGGTTGAGAGGTCTTTGAACACTATTTTTTTGCCTTGTTTTACAGGGTATTTATAAGGATTGGCAATATTAGATGTACCCAGAATAGTTCCGCCGAGGGTAAGTATGCCCGAAACCTGTTCATAATCCAGTTTTCTGTGGCGGTTATGGATAAGGCCTTCAAAACCGTCCTCGATTCCTATAATTTGGGCATTATGATCAAGTATTGCTTTTTTTGTAACTGCCCTTATAACTGCATTTAGACCCGGACAGTCCCCGCCACCGGTGAGTATTGCAATCTTCATTTTGTTCCTTAACCTATTACCTGTGCAATCCCTTTTCTGATCATCATAACTGCAATCGAAGCAAGCAATAAAGCCATCACCTTTGACAAAGCTTTAGAGCCTCCTTCGCCTAAGGTCTTAATCAGGACCTGGGAAAAAGAAAAAATTAATCCGGCTAATAAGACGTTAATAAAAACCGACACCAAAGTAGCAAACAGCCCGTATTCAGCGATAATTATTAAAGATGTTGTAAGCACGGCAGGCCCTACTATGAGAGGAGTGCCTATGGGAACAGCTCCCAGCTCTTTTGACGGCATGCGCCTGCGCTTCTCTGAGTTTAAGATATCGATTATGGCAATGGAAAAGAGAACTGCACCGCCGGCAATCATAAAATCTCCGACGCTTATGCCGAGTAGACGAAATACTGCCTTGCCTAAAAAGATAAAGGCCGTTGCCACGCATAAAGCGGTTATCATCGACTGGATGATGATAGAAAACTTTTCTTTTTTACTAGCGCCACGGGTAAGGGATACAAAAATCGGCAAAACCCCTATTGCGTCAACAGCAACAAACACAGGAATAAAGGCCAGAAAAATACTTTTCATTTGGATATTTTTTTATCTGCCAGTATTTCATCTTCTTTGATAAGAACATCTGAAAGCCGCCACCATTCTATCACTAATTTTCGTAATTGTATATTATGGGTGATTTTGTTGAACTTATTATCTTCAAGTTTGTTTACTTCGTCGATTAAATCATTCAATGTAGAACGACCCAGAGAATAATTCTCCTTTTCATCTTTTACTATTTCCTCAGCAAGCTTTATCTTTTCCTCAGCTACAGCTATTAATTCTTTTTCTCTTTGCATCTGGTTGTTTAAATTGGCAAGACTGGTCAAAATCCTTTCAGTAGCGCTTTCGGTCGCCAGCTTTTGTTTGCGCTGGCTTATCTTTGAAGTTTCATATTGAGCATGTTCAACCTGCCCGGGGAAAGGCCACTCAAAGGATAAGCCGGCATAAGATCTGTTTATGCTTTTCTCTATGCTCTGTTGCGAGCCTTCCCAGGCATGACCAAAAAGAAGGTCTATTGAAGGCAGAAGTTCATCGGCGTATTTGTCCACTTCTAAAGTGCTTTTATCTTCTAAAAGTTTAAGGATTCGGATCGTCCGGCTGCCTGTTTTAAAACTTTGGATGTCTTTAGAAAAATCAACAATTGCTTCCTCTTGATATGAAGAATCTTCAGGAAGCAGATTCATTTGCCCGCTGTAGCGCAAAGCCTCTTTTATGCGGTTATAATAATCTTTATAGTCGTTCTCAAGACTAACCAGGTTTTCCTTCTTGGCCAAAACCTGAAGACTGATCTTATTCACGTCTATGGGCAAGGCTATTTTATTCTCCTGACGCTCCTTTATGTTTTCAAGAAGCTTTGCATTCTCATTATATGAATTCTCGGCAGTCTTTAAGTTTTCATAGGCTGAATACCAGCTATAGTAAAGTACTATGAGGCTGGCCAGGTAATCCTCATAAGCTTCTGCTATCTGATACCTGGCTACTTCTATTTCCAATCCGGTAATCCTATCCAGAAGCCGGGTATTACGGCCAAAGGCATTCTGGGCTATAGGCTGGGAAATCTCAAAGCTGGCGCCAGAAGAAGCCTTACGCGTAGATTCCGGAACACTTGATGAGTATTCAGCAGAAATCTCTGTGCCGACAGAAGGGAAAAGCTTGGTCAAAGACGAAGTTGTAGCAAAATCTTTTTCCTCAGGTTTGACAAAAAAGCCATATTTGCTCTGGACCTCAAAAACCAAGTCCTTGGCAGGAAGGGCTATTGATTTTTTATATTTAAGCTTTAATTCGTCTATAAGTATCTGGGTAAAATTGCTGTCGTTCTGGCATGCTGTTTCGATAAACTCTTTTAAGTTTATTTTTTTCGCCTTCTCTTGTGAATGGCAGGTAAGGCTTAAGGCAATGATAAATATTGTAAGCGATATTTGATTTAACTTCATATATAGATCATATATTTACAGCAGCCTTCAGCTTCTTTTCCATGATAAAGCAATATGTGCAAGGAATCAACATAAGAGTTATCATGGTGCCAAAAACAAGCCCCCAGCAAAGAGCCAGCATCATCTGAGACAGCATAGCATCGTAACCAGCCCAACCGTAAGCTGTAGGTATAATCCCGGCCACTGTGGTAAGGGTTGTCAGTATTACAGCCCGTAAACGCGTCTTGGCAATGCTAGCTATCTGTTTATGCAGCTCTTCCTTTGCAAGGCTTTGATCAAAATCTTTATCCAGCTTTGTAAGCATTATTATAGCATCATTGACCACTACACCAGAAAGTCCTAATGCCCCGATAACCGCAAAAAACCCGTATAAGGAAATTCCGTGCAGCCAAAAAGCCAAAATAATACCCACGACCCCGAAGGGTATTGAAAGCATTATAATAAAAGGTTTACCCAAAGAATTGAACAAAAGCACAAGTATGATATAAATTAATACAATAGCCATAATCACAGCAAGATTAAAGTCTTTGCGTGATTCTCTAGAGTCCCTGACTTCTCCGCCGAATTCAATAATCGTGCTGGGATATTTCTTAACTATGCCGGGAAAGACCTTTTCTTCAAAGTAACGGGCTATTTCCAGCGGTGTGGCTTTAGCCCGCGGCTTAATATCTGCGTCTATAGTTGTTACCCGCTTTAGATCCTCTCTGTTCAAAGAGTCCGGTTTTACGCTTTCCTCAACATTAACTATTTCTTTTAATGGGACAAGGTACTGGCCCTGGTTCTCCACAGGAAGGCTCAAGACCTTATTGATATCGTCTTTTGCCGCCTCTATGGTCGTAAGTCTTACAAAAACCTCTTCGTCATCACCCATAAAGTCATAAAGTATTTTCCCTTCCAGGGCTGCCCGTAAAGTCCTGGCAACATCAGCAGGATTTATTGCCAGGCGTCTTATCTTGTCTCTATCTAAAGTAATATTGTACTCAGGGTTAAGAATGGGCCTGTCTACTTCTACGTTAGTAAGCGAAGGATTTTTTTGCATCTCTAAAGTAAGTTCCTCAACGACCTTTTTACGAAAAGCATCGTTGTTTTCTTTTACCAGTATTGTTATGGGACTTGATCCGGACTGGCCAAACCAACTCTTACTAAATCGAATATTGGAAATATCCTTTACTGAGGCAAACTCCGCCTGCCACTCTTTGATCAATCTATCTGCGCTCTTTTTGCGTTTTTCTTTAGGCAAGATCTCTATATGCATCCTCAACCTGTTTTCCTCCGATACGGAACCGCGTCTGGTCCTGGCTATTTCAGTGCGAAAACCAACTACTTCCTTACCGATATATTTTGCAATAATATCTTCAAGCGGCTGAGAAAGCCTGGCAGTTTCATAACGGCTGCTTCCTGCGGGAGCTTCGGCAGTAAAATTTATCTGGCGCGTCTCTTCGTCGGGAAACATAACAAACTTCATCCTGAAAGCGGCGATGAGAACAGAAAGCATAAGCAGAAGCAAAAAAGCCCCAAAAACATATTTCTTCAAAGAAAGGATATTTTCTATAAATCTGGCGTAAGATTCTTCCCAGCGGTCAAACCAGTGTTTTTGAGCCATTGCATTAAAGGATAAGTGATTTTCCAGTAATCTTTCTTTTTTAAACAGCCTTGCGGTTCTATGGATAAATCTGTTAAAGGACTCGTTTAAAGGCAGTATCATATGTCCTGGAAGGATTAACAAAGCCTCCAACAGACTGCCGCATAAAATAAAAATAACGATCAAGGGGATAAAAGTAACCATAATCCCGAAACGGCCGGAAAAAAACCATAATGGTATAAAAGCTACGCAGGTAGTAAGTATACTGGCAATGACTGGTAAAAAAACATAAGAAGCGCCTTTTATGGCCGCGTCTTCCAGGGAATACCCGTGAGAACGCATCCGGGTAATATTTTCCGAGACTACTATGGCATCATCGACTATCATACCCATCACGATTATAACTGCAGCTAGCGTGATATTATTGATAGTATAGCCGGCTAAAATACTTACGATTAAAGCAAAACAAAAAGTAAAAGGTATACCCGCAGCAACCCAGATACCAGAACGTATGTCTAAAAATAAAAAAAGGCAAATAAGGATTAGTATGAAACCAATCCCTCCATTGACGCCTATAAGAGTAAGGCGGTTCCTTACATCAAAAGATTCATCATCGAGCAGGACTATCTTTATTTTTCCGTTGGTCAGATTATTTTTTGAAAAATCCTTGACCAGCCGGCTCACGGCATCAGTAGAATCTATTATTCCCACAGAAGAGCTTTTTACCACGTTAAGAAATATCCCCTCATGCCCGTTTATTTTCAATACATTTTTTGTCTTTTCGTAGCCTTTTACTACCTCAGCAACATCTTTAAGATGCACAACCTGGCCTTCAAAGCCGCCCTGGATAGCAAGTTCCTTTAACTGTTCAATGCTGTTGAGCTCGGCTGAAAGCACAACCTTAGGCTCTTTTAGGTTTTCAATATTTCCCGCCGGCTGCCTTACATTGTTGTCCTGTATTTCCTTCATCACAGTATTAAATGGTATGCGGTAATCAATCAACTTCTGGGGATCGATTTTTACGTGGATTTCATTATCGAGATAACCGCTGCGGTTTACCGCGCTCACCTCAGGAAGGCTCAACAATTTATTTTCTAAAGCCAGAGCTATTGTTTGAAGGGTCTCGCGTGACCCGACATCAAGAATGTTTTTATCTTCATAGATAAGACCTATGTCTATTATGGCTTTACGGGAAGTCTTAAAAACCATAACATTAGGGTCATCTAAAATATCTTCGGGAAGGTCAACATCTAATACGGCATTGCGTATCTCATCTATAAGCTCGTTCTTGTCAGGATAATTTTTATCGATTTCGACCATGACTGAAGAAGTTCCGGTCCCGCTTGAGCTGGTTATCGAATATATTCCGTCAAGGCCGCGTATAGCCTCTTCAATCGGCCTGGTAACATAATATTCTACTTCCTCAGCTGAGGCCCCGGGATAATTTACGCCTACCCGGACATGGTCAAAAGTTATATCCGGCATCTCCTCTTTAGGAATCTGAATCCAGGCTAAAATACCACCCAAGAATACAGTTATAAATATTAGATTAGT
>JAFGHG010000011.1 GCA_016939345.1 Candidatus Omnitrophota bacterium | reverse complement strand
GCGCAGCGAGCGAAGCAATCTCAGGCCAGTATAAAACCGGGGAATTTATGACCTTAAAAATAGGAAATACCATCATCCCAACCAACATCATTTTAAGCCCCCTTTCCGGCTGCACAGACAGGCCCTTTAGATCCATCTGTAGAGACCATGGCTGCAAGTTCGCTTTCTTTGAAATGATGGACTCATCAGCCCTTGTCCATAGCCATAAAAAGACCTTAAAGATGATGTCAACTGAAGCCAACGAAGGCCCCATAGGAGCCCAGATTTTGGGCTCAGATCCAGGCATGGTTTTGGAGGCCTGCCACATGATATTGCAGTCTTCAAAGCCCCTGATAATGGACCTCAACTGCGCCTGCCCTGCCAAAAAGGTCATCCGTAAGGGCGCCGGCTCGTTTCTCCTGAAAGACCAAAAAAGGGCTGAAAAAATCATCAAGAAAATGGCCTCTGAGCTGCCTGTTCCGGTCACAGTCAAGCTCAGGTCCTCATTTACTAAAATAGGGGGTTTAGAAGGCTTAAAACTGGCCAAAAAGGCCCAAGATTTGGGGGTATCCGCAGTTTTCTTACATGGCAGAAGCATGACTCAGGGCTATGCCGGCAAGGTGGATTATGAGGCCATAAGGCAGGTAAAACAGGCCCTAAAAATACCCCTAATAGCTAGCGGGGACATCCTGAGCCCTGAATTGGCCAAAAAGATGCTGGATGAGACCGGCTGTGACGGCATAGCTGTGGCAAGGGGGAGCTTCGGAAACCCATGGATTTTCAGCCAAATTGAGGCCTTCCTGGCAGACGAAAGACCCCCCTCCCCTTCCTATGAGGACATCCGAAAGACCGCCAAAACCCACCTTGAATTATACCGGGAATTCAGGGAAGAGCTCTCTTACGTACCAAGAAGGAGCCGCAAAAAAATAGGGACTGTCCCAAGCGAGCGAAGCGAGCGCGTGGACTGTCCCATTTTTTTGGCTGAATCAGGCGCCGCAAAGCCCAAATCCACAGCCGAACGCCACTACCTTGGCCACCTCCGCAAGATCGCCATGTGGTACTCTAAAGGCCTCCCGTACTCTAAAAGGGCTAGGGAAGCTATCACAAACGCTAGTTCTTATGGTGAAATTGTAGGGGTTTTGGACAGGCTGAAACAGCTCGACAATCCCTGGTTAAAAAGATAGGCTAAAACAAGCGAAGCCCCGTACTAAATTTAAAGAAACAGCTTTATACTGCTAACTATGTATGATTATTTAGGCAGGTAAAACTAGAACAAATATAATTTTAAATTTTGTTCGGGGCAAAGCGCAGTCCCGGCGTAGCCTAGACTCTTAAGTTAGTCTTTGAAAGGCGAAGCCAGACAGTTGGATAATCCGTGGCTTAAGAGGTAGGAGCGGCCTCCTGGCCGCGATCTTTTCATTCCTTCCTACCACATATTATAGATTTTTCATCTTTTTATCTAAATTCTCTAGTGAGTAATGATATGAAAAAATACATACAGCCAGTAATGCTAAGCTTGTTATGTTGAAAAAATTCTCCCACCATCTATATGTTTCCCGTTTTTTTCTTAATGCTTTGGTCTTACTTTCCAAGTTTATAGTTGCATTGCGAGCATTCTCGTCAGCTTTCTCATAGGGTTTCCTTATTCTTGCACACTCATCATACCAGAATTGGTGCATAACCTTATTGTCATACTTCTTCTTCTCATCTTCAGAGAGAGAATTATATATATTTGGGTATTGTTTAACTGGATGGTCACTCCAACCAAATTCCATAAATTTTATTTTTGTGTCCTCAGTAGATTTAAGCTTAGAAGCGCAGGCGTGAAATATGTTATACCAATGAACCAAATCAAAATACAAATTTTGCTCTCTACTATATAATGTATTTTGCTTAGAAACCATTGCGGTAGAGAGAACTTGCAAAAGCATCACTAATGCAAGAAGCAAACCTAAATATAGTTTATTTTTTGCATAACTCATACATTTTATTTTCCCAAACACTTTACGTTACATACTAAACTACAATGGGCTAAGAAAGAAATATTTTGTCAGTATTTGTTTTAATCTTTATGGCGCATAGTAAATTATGCAAGGTGTCTAATCTTGTTGTCCGATCTTTATCATTGCTGTAACTGGTTTTACTTGTTAACAATAAAGCTACTTATAAAAGATAGTAGCAGAGGCAAAGCAACTAGCACAAAGGCCCCTAGGATGTATCTCCTTCTTCTGCTTTCGATAAAAGTATGCTCTGGTCCAATTTGAATTTCTATTCGAGGCCACAAAGAATATAATTTGTTTGTGAAAGATATGGCTGGATTAATCGTCACCGGGAACCCTAATAAAGCCATCAAAGCATGCTCTACAAGCGGGTATTTTTTGCAAATACGTTGTAGCAAAATAATCCATTCCGCAGTATCTTTTTTTGGTGTAAATGGTATAAATGATAGAATGTAGGAGTATATCGTTAGAAAAAACCAGCCCAGGCTCAAACCAAAAATAATATTTAGCCATACTTTATATTTCCTAACAAAAGTATTTTGCGGGGTAAATGAACTTACAGTTTCCTCCAACTTTTTAATAATTCCATTTACCCACACACTGTTACCACCTTTTACTCTAATAGAATTGCCATAGTCGTATGCTGCGTTTCCATGTCTCAGGTCAATATCAATAACTAATTTCAAAGCACTGCTGCTATAGCTAATATTAATTGACTCAACGCGTTTTTTGTTCAATATAGAATCTTTCGAAAAAAGTGACAAGTCTTCACTTTCATAGCGTGAATCATCAAAACAGATAGCAGTAAAAGAAATTGATTGGTATTTATCTTTCTCCAGGTTTTGGCTGTATTCTTCTTGTACAGTCTTTGCTAAATTATAGATTCCATCCAATGTTATTATTTTATCCCTAATTCTTGAATATCTAGATTCCGTTATTTTACCTATTTCCTTGAAAGCCATTTTTCTCTCCCTACCTGTTAGAAGGCTTATCTGAATAATACTCTCTAGCTTCGATTAAATCTATCTTTGCCTTATGCCCATGCTTTTGCAGCAGATGTAATAAGTTATTCCCATTCAGTAAAACAATTTTCCAGACGGTAGATTCAAGTTCCTAATGCAACAGTTCTGAAAATTTCTCGTGAGGCGTATACCAGTTAAGAACCTTACGAGGCCT
>JAFGHG010000191.1 GCA_016939345.1 Candidatus Omnitrophota bacterium | reverse complement strand
TTTTTAAAAACTTATCGGTCGAATTTATCTATTATACCTTAATCTTTTGATTCAATATATCTATAATTAGGCTTTTATCTTTAAAAGGGTATTTTGTCTTGCCGATTATCTGGTAGTCTTCATGACCCTTGCCGGCTACTAAAAGACAATATTTGCAATCGTTTCCTTGGTTATTTAAATCCTGCATTCTTTGAAGAAGCTTTAAAGCTTTAATAATAGCATCCCTGCGGCTGACCACAACAGAATAATTATCTTTTTTAAAGCCCCTGGCAATCTCTCTGCATATTAATAAGGGATCTTCTTCTCTGGGGTTGTCGCTGGTAATAAATGAAAAATAACTTTCCTTGCAGGCGATCTTGCCCATCATCTGCCTTTTACCCTTGTCCCTGTTTCCTCCGCAGCCAAAAACAGAGATTATATTTCTATAACCTATCTGCTTTAAGCAGCAAAAAACATTCTTCAAACCGTCGGGAGTATGGGCATAGTCAACAAAAATATTTTTTTCAACCTGTTCAAGCCTTCCTTCAACCGATCTTAATTTATTACAATTGCTTATTATTCTTTTTAAAGAAAAACCCAGGGAATTGACAAGGCCAAGCGAACCTAAGACATTATAAACATTATGCCTGCCTAAAAGCCGGATTTTCAACCTGTAGGATTTTGCCCCTCTCCTTGCAATAAAACTGGTTTCTTCTTTGCTTAAAACAATATCCTCTGCCCTGAAATCAGCTGGTGCTTGGATTGCATAAGAAAGTTTATTCTTTAATTTAGGATATATCTGCTTCCCATATTTATCATCAAGGTTGATCAAAGTTAAAGCCTTTCTATTTTCAAGAAGAAATCTCTTTTTAGTATTAAAGTATTTAGCTATAGTCTTATGATAATCAAGGTGGTCCCGAGAAAGATTGGTAAACAAACACCTTATAAAAGGTATGCCTTTTATCCTTGCCTGGTCAATGGCATGCGAAGAGACCTCCATGACTACATAGCCTCCCCCGCAATCGCTAATGTTTTTAAAAATCTTACGTAAAGTTAAAAAATCAGGCGTAGTGTGATTGGCCTTGATTGTGGTGGTAGAAATCCTGTATTCAATTGTGCTTATCAAAGCTACATTCAGGCCTAAGGATTTCAGAAGGGTATAAATACAATAAGCTGATGTCGTCTTTCCGTTAGTTCCGGTAATGGCGATGAATTTCAGACTATTTTTTTTAAAATCATAAAATACGTCGCATAACCTTTCAAACTCTCTGTTTATATCTTTAACCAGTATGAGAGGCTTGTTTTTTACAAGTTTCGTCAGTTTATTCTTGGCTTTAATATCAGCCAGAAAAGCGCAAACCTTGGGTTCTACCTTTTCAATTATGGAAAAAATGTCAAAATTCTTCCTTTCTATTATTACAAAAATATCGCCTTTGCTAACCTTTTTTGAGTCATCACAAATACCGGTTACTTCTATATTCTTTAAATCGTCAGCTTGGCAGTATTTATTAATTAGCTTAGAAAGTCTCATCTTCTAATTACTTTCAAGAGCTTTGCTAGCAATCAAATAGGGTACAAGCTTTTCAGCTATTTTTTTAAAAACCGGAGCCGCCACCACTCCACCAAAATGTGATTTTTTTGGCTCATCGATTGAAACTGCAATCACAATAGGAGGATCGACGTCCATCGAAAAGCCTGCAAAGCTAGCCCTATACTTATTAGGTGAATAGCGGCCGATACTGGGGTCAAACTTTTGAGCTGTGCCGGTTTTACCTCCTAAAGCCATCCCCTCAACCCTGGCCTGTTTTCCCGTTCCGTCTTCGACCACTTGAATTAGTATGCCCCTGGCTCTTTCAGCAACTTCTTTCTTAAATATCTTTTTCTTAGATTGCTCGGTATTGCGGCAGGAATCCCTGGAACAAATCTGCTCCACTACATAAGGGCGGACTAAATACCCGTCATTGGCTATGGAAGCAAATATACGGGCAAGGTGCAAGATATTAACTGCTACTTCCTGGCCTATAGGTATTATATAAGCTGAAGTCCTTGACCATTGTCCAAAACTCTTGATGCTTCCTGGTGTTTCAGAAGGCAAATCAATACCTGTTAATTTTCCTATTTCTAGAAGATCCAAGTATTTAAAGTATGCCTCGGGACCTATCTCCTGAACTATTTTTGCAACCCCGATATTACTTGATCTCTTAAATACTTCCTCAAAGGTCAGGTTTGCATAGGGCCTCCAATCATGTAAAGTTGTTCCGGGTATCTTGAAATCTCCATTTTCACAGAAAAAAGTCTTATCGTTGGTAATTTTATTTTCGTTAATTGCTGCTAAAAGTGCTACCACCTTAAATACAGAGCCTGGTTCAAACATATCAGCAATAGCCCTGTTCCTCATTTCTTCGGGCGAGATGTCTGAAATATTATTAGGATCAAAACCAGGACGATTCGCTAAGGCTAAAATTCTGCCGGTTGTAGCCTCCATGACTATAGCGCTGCCAGACTCAGCATCGTATTGTTTTATAGCTTCATCTAAAAAGTACTCTGACCAAAACTGTATTTGGGCATCAATGGTCAAAGTTATGTCAGCTCCCCGCTGAGGAGTTAATACATGTTCTGAAAACATAATTTTTCGGGCTGTAGAATCCTGCAGAACCCTGACTAGACCGTCTTTACCTCCTAAGTAATCATTATAAGACCTTTCCAGGCCTTCCAGGCCGTTATTATCAATGCCTACTATGCCGATCATAGCTGAAGCCAGGCTATTTTGAGGATAAAACCTCTTTCTGTCTCGGAAAAAGCCTATCCCTGAAAGATTAAACTCTTTTATTTTCTGTTTATCCTCCCAGGAAATCTTTCTCTTGACCCAGACGAATCTCTTAT
>JAFGHG010000190.1 GCA_016939345.1 Candidatus Omnitrophota bacterium | reverse complement strand
TTTACCTTTATTTAAAAGATCCAAAGTTAAAACACATCTTTTCTTACATGCTGGTCGGGGTTCTGGGATTTCTCATCCATCCATTATTCATATTTGTCTTAGGTTTATTTTTCTTTGCCTACCTTGTATTTGAGCCGGGATTTTTTACTTTCAAAAAGCTAAAAAACCCCTTTATTGCCAGTTTGGGTATTATTATGATAAATTTTTTTTGGCTCATACCTTTGGTAGCCTCTTTGAAGTATTATCAACCGGATAATGTATTTCTCCAGCCCCCGGGAGCAAAGGCTTTGATAGAATCTTTTATCAAGCCTGGCAATATTGTCTTCAATCTTTTGTTTTTATCGGGACTGTTATGCCCTTTTCTTTTGGGCAAAGAAAGAGATAAGGCTCTTTATAGAAGCTTTGGCCTGTTGAGTCTAGCCTGTTTTATTATTGCCTACCTGAAATTTCCATTCATAGGCCATATACTCTCAAACATTGAGCCGGTAAGATTTTTAATAATACCTGCTGTTTTGACAGTTATACTTTTAGCCAGATTGCTATCCCGGTATTTTGCAAAAAAGGCCTGGGTTCTTGCAGGTGTGATCATAATTCTATTGTTGATGCAGATTGTAATTTGTCCGAGTAGTAATTTTTTCTTTTCGATTTGCCTTGAAAATGAAAAGATAGATCATTACTGGATTAATAAAAAAACCGAGGAGTTGGCTGGTTTGATAAGGGAGTTGACTGATAAGTCGGCGAGGATATTGATCGAAGATTCTCCTCATAGGTTCCACAACTCAAATATCGTGTCTTTGCTGCCGGCGCTGACTGACAGAGAGTATATAGGCGGGCCATATGTTTATCCAAAGATAAAACACCATTTTGCATCTTTTTCCAGTTCCTGGGATTTAAAGCCGACCTTATTCGATTCATCAATCGACAATATGAGCATTAATAAGCTTATGCAATATCTTGAGCTATATAATATAAAATGGGCGATAGTCAATTCTGCGCAGGCAAAGGATTTCTTTAAAAATCACCCAGATAAATTCAAACCTTTGGCTTCATCCGACCGCCAGGAAATTTTTTCCGTAGAGGGGGATGCTTCTTATTTCATCAAAGGTAAAGGCATAATCAAGGCAGGTTTGGGCCGGATAGATATTTCTCAAGCATCAAAGGGAGATATTATTATAAAGTATCATTATTATGAGCCATTTAAGACAGAACCTCAAGTAGAGATCGAAAGGGCCGACTACCTTGAAGACCCCATAGGATTTATTAAAATAAAGAATCTCCAGGGTCATAGAGATATCCAAATATACCAGTAAAAAAAGTTAAAAAATCATTACCTGCGGAGCAAAAAAAGCCATTTTCCTTGTAAATCGTTTACAGGTATGTTAAAATTTAATTATCCATGGCTAAGATAACCTATTGTGTAAGAAAAAAAAGGGGCAAAACCCTCAATATACCTCATGCTTATGATACTTTATCAACTTTAAAGGATGTCGGTAAGTCAGATTCTTCTCTTATAATCATCGATGAGGAATTTTTAAATAAAAAGACCCGTTTTGGCCTTTCTTCTTTATTCATTAATAAATCCTGCCTTGTTCATTTTGCCAAGACCAGCGAAAAAAATCAAAAAATAACAGAGAAGTACGGTTTAAGCGGTTTTTTTACCGATGAGGAGCCGTATGAGCTGATAACTTATAAAATAGACTGGGCTTTGGAGATCTCGGCTTTAAAGGAAAGAATAGTCAATCTGGAAGCCCATCTTTTAGCTAAAAACCGCAAGATTGAAAAGATTACCCTGATAGACCCCACGACTAATTGTTATAACTGGCGATACTTTATTAATGCTGTCCGCCATGAGTCCCATCGCTGCCGCAGGCACCTTTACAGTGTTTCCTATCTTGGAATAGATATCGATCATTTCCGCCACATAAACGAGCTTTACGGCGTGACTGTTGCCGATAGGGTTATAAAAGAAATAGTAGGAATACTGCGTTCGATTTTACGCAAAGAAGATATACTGGCCCGTTGGAGGTCAGATGAGTTTTTTATCATCATGCCCCATTTAAAAAACAAAGATGCCTACAGGGTAGCCAGCAGACTTCAAAAATCAATAAATACTTACCGTTTCAAATTCCAAAAGATCACCTTGTCGATAAAGACCAGTATCGGCGTTGTTTCTTCTCCTGAAGATAATGTTTTTAACACCCGTGACATTATAAATGCTTTGGATAAATGCCTGACCACGGCTAAGAGAAGAGGGGGTTCGACAGTGGTCTTGCATTCGGAGTCTCACTTAAAGCCAGCTAAGCAAAAAATAACAAGGGCAAACTTGAAGGATTTAAGGCTCAAGATTGATAAGATGAATGTCCTTCTTACCCGTGACCTTCTTGAGATGATATACGGTTTTGCCAGGGCCATCGAGGCCAAGGATCTTTATACCGGCCGGCATGTTGAGATCACTGCTATCCTGGCAGAAGAAATAGCCAAAAACCTTAATCTCTCGGTATCAGAGGTCGAGAACATAAAACACGCAGCTGTTTTGCACGATTTAGGCAAGGTAGGAATAGATAAGAGCATTCTTATTAAAAAAGGCGCTTTATCCAAAAAAGAGCGCGAGATAATCAAAACACATCCTTCTATAGCTGCCGAGATACTGCGTGAGATCCACGCTTTAAGAGGAGCTGTGCCGGCAGTGCTTTATCACCACGAACACTTTGACGGTAATGGTTATCCTCTTGGTTTAAAAGGCGAAGAAATACCATTAAGCGCCAGGATAATCGCAGTTGCCGATGTTTACCAGGCTTTGACTTCAGACAGGCCTTATCGTAAGGCTTATAATAAGCGTAAAGCCCTGCAGATAATCAAGAAGGAATCCGGCACGCATTTTGACCCCAAAATAGTAAAGATCTTCCTGAAAGTAATCCAGAAACTAAATGCAAAAGATAAATGAGCTTTACATGCAG
>JAFGHG010000189.1 GCA_016939345.1 Candidatus Omnitrophota bacterium | reverse complement strand
TACGGCAAAGATGAAGTATGGGACAAAATTCCCAAAGAAGTTCAGCAGGAAATAATAGATAAAAAACTCAAGTTTTATGTGATCAAGGCTTATGACCTTGCCGAAAGTCTGGGGTTGGGTACTAGAATAAATACTATAATGCAGACAGCCTTTTTTGCTATATCCAACATAATGGAGACAAAAAAAGCAGTGGAAGCTATCAAAACCGCTATAAATAAGACCTACGGGAAAAAGGGAGAAAGAATAGTCAAAATTAACTGTGATGCAGTTGATAAGGCCCTTGAATCTATTGAAGAAGTCGAGCTTCCTTCAAAAGCAACAAGCACGATATCAATACCTCCGGCAGTTCCAGCTCATGCTCCGGACTTTGTTCAGAGGGTTACCGCTAAAATAATAGAAGGTAAAGGAGATGACCTGCCGGTCTCAGTTTTTCCTTGTGACGGGACATGGCCAGTGGCCACTTCACAATATGAAAAAAGAAATATTGCCTTGCATATACCTCAATGGAAAGAAAACGTCTGCATACAATGCGGACAATGCAACATTGTTTGCCCCCATGGTGTTATCAGGATGAAAATCTATGATGAAAAACTGCTAGATAAAGCTCCAAAAACATTCAAGCATACCAAAGCAAAAGGCAAAGATCTTCAAGGCAAAGCCTTTACCATTCAAATAGCACCTGAAGACTGTACAGGCTGCGGAGTTTGCGTGCATACCTGTCCAGCCTTAGAGAAAGACGAAAAAAACCAGTCTACAGGAAAAAAAGCAATAAACATGACACCCCAAATAGAAATTCGCGAGCAGGAAAAGAAAAACTGGGAGTTCTTTCTTTCCTTGCCTGATCTGCCCGTAGAACAGTTACCCTTCCCAGTTAATACGATCAAAGGCTCACAGCTTCTCAGGCCTCTTTTTGAGTTTTCTGGTGCTTGTGCTGGATGCGGCGAAACTGCTTATGTAAGATTGATGACTCAGCTGTTTGGTGACAGGGCATTGGTAGCAAATGCAACCGGCTGTTCTTCAATATACGGAGGCAATCTTCCAACAACGCCATATTGCGTTAGAACCGACGGCAAAGGCCCTGTCTGGACAAATTCTCTGTTTGAAGATAATGCTGAAATCGGTTTTGGCATGCGATTAGGGATTGAACAGATAAAAACCAAAGCTCAGTTGATCGCTGACGATCTGGCAAAGACAGCCTTAAAAAATAATTCTTCTCTTATAAACGAAATACTTACAGCAGATCAATCAACCCATGAGGGCATAGAAACGCAAAGACTTAAGGTTAAGCAGCTAAAAACCCTTCTTAAAAGCCTTTCTTCCGAAGATAGAGCAAATGAATTATTAGACATAGCTGATTACCTGATTAAAAAAAGCATCTGGATAGTCGGCGGAGACGGCTGGGCTTACGATATTGGTTACGGAGGGCTTGACCACGTTTTAGCAGCCGGGAAGAACGTTAATGTCCTTGTCCTTGACACCGGTGTCTATTCAAATACCGGTGGCCAGATGTCAAAAGCAACGCCGATGGGTGCAATAGCTAAATTTGCAGCTGCCGGTAAACCTTTGCCTAAAAAAGATCTAGCCATGCTTGCCATGACTTACGGTAACATCTATGTAGCTAGGATAGCTATAGGGGTAAATCCTATGCAGACAATCAAGGCTTTTCTTGAGGCAGAAAAATATGACGGCCCTTCAATTATAATAGCCTATACCCACTGCATCGCCCATGGTATAAATATGACCGAAGCACTTGACCAGCAGAAGAAAGCAGTGGCTTCAGGTGATTGGATACTTCTGCGTTACAATCCAGAACTCCTGAAGGAGAAGAAAAACCCTTTACAACTAGACAGCAAAGCCCCGAGCATTCCTTTAGAAGAATATATTTATAATGAAAACCGCTTTAAAGCCTTAAAAACCATAGACCCCGAAAGAGCTTCAAGCTTACTCAAGTCAGCGCAAGAAGAGGTTAATAGAAGATTCAAGGTCTATGAGCATATGTCCAAAATGGATTACACCCAGACTTGATCTGAATTATTTTGAAAAAAGGAGGAATCATGGCAAAAGTAACAATCGATGAAAGCGCATGCGTAGGCTGCGGGCTTTGTGTAAATGCTTGTTCAACTGTCTTTGAACTATCTGAAGACGGCGTAGCCAAAGTGAAAGCCCATGAATGTTCGGACTGCGATTTAAAGGACATAGCATCTCAATGCCCTGTCAATTGCATAACTGTAGAAGATTAGTAAAATTCTATTTATTAAAATAAAAACACCTCATTGATATCCTTTAACTTGATGAGGTGTTTTTATTAACTTATTGATTTATATAGGAATAAAGTTTTAGATCATACTTTTTTCTCAGCTTATCGATGAATTCAAGCCTGGCCCTTTGCTCAAGGCTTACCCTTATCATATATTCATAACTTGGCTTTTTTGCCTTATAATCTTCTGGATCGAATTCTGTTTTCTCTTTTAGTTTTATGATATAAGCACCTGACGCCAGCAGAACGGCTTCATCAGATAACTGGCCGTTATTCAAAGAAAAGATTATTTTGCTTAAGTTTTCATCAAGTCCAAGTCCTTCTATGTAATCATAAAACTTAAATTCTCCGGTCTCTTTATATTCTAATTTCTTTTCGAAGGCAAAATCTTTGAAAGTAACATTCGGCTGGGCATTTAACTGGCTTAGGATATCATTTGCAAAAAGTTCTGCATCTTTTTTAGCCTTATCTAATATCAAAGCAGAGCGGACCTCATTTTCGATTTCACTCAAAGCTGGAGTAAATGATTCCTGGCTTTCGATTTTCTCTATTATAACCAGACCTTTTTCTGTCTGGATCAAAGGCCCGATCTTATTTGGTTCAAGGGCAAAAGCTATAGAGTTTATCTGAGGCTGCCAGCCGATGTTTTCTATTGGGTCATTCAGGCCCAAAAATTTGGTTGTCTTGACGTCAAGGTTTATTTTTTCTTTTAATTCTTTGATATTTTTTACGCTTGGTATAAGCTTAAGCAGTTCCTCTCTGGTTTCTTCATCGTCACCGACAATACAGTATTCTAATTTTACTTTTGGTTCTCTTTTGAAAATGGCTTTATTGTTTGAATAAAAATCTTCTAATTCCTTAGGGGTTATGCCGATATCGACCTTGAACTTGTCATAGGGTAAATAAATATATTCTATTTTTGCTGTCTGGGTATCTTTTAGGTAGAGCTCCTTAAGGTCCTGTTCTTTAACTTTTATATCAACATTCTTCTCAAAAATTTTTTCGATTTTTATTATATCTCTTATGTATTCCTCAAAATCCCTCACTGTCAATCCAAGCCTGTAATTAGAGGATAGACGTTTTAGAAAATTCTCATAAGATTGCTGATCAAATATTCCATCGGAAAAAAATGATGACATAAAAGGATGATTTTTTATGAAATCTACCACCTCGGTATCACTTGCTGATATAGCCTGGTTTTTGGCCTCAGTAAGTAAAAGAAGAAAATTCATAGCCAGACTTTCCAGGTCCTGGGCGGTTGTCTTGTCGCTTTCCACCATATTCAACAAAAGAAAGATATGCGCAAGTTGCATATGGTGGCGATACATATCAAAAGTGATTTTTTTGTCATCAATCGTGCCTATTTTGTTGACCTTTGAACTTTTTAAGGAACCCTGTCCGATCCAGAGAACAAAAGCTGGTACGATAATGATAACCAGAGCCCACAAAATCCTTTTTGAGTGTTTTTCTCTCATTTTATTTAACATAATGGATATATTAGCGTTTAATTTAGAAAATTCAAGTTTTTTTTAGAAAGGTTTTTTCTAGACTTGAAATACAGTTTTTTTTATGGTAATGTTTAAACGTAAAAAAGCTTTTTGATAATTGGGGGTGTAAAGGTTTCGACTTATTGATAAGGCAAGAGGTTGCGTGTCGCGAGGGGAGCCTCCCGCGTCAACGGGGCTTTCAAAAAATAAAGGCAGATTATGCCTACGCAAATCAACCTGCTGAATTTGCTTTAAGCTAAGCAGGGCTCTTATGTTTTTTGCCTCAGGAAGCATAAGGGTTCATTTCGAGGCTAAGTGCCTGTTCATTGCTTTGTGAGCTGGCAACGAAAACCTTTAAAGCTGCTTTCCGGAAGATCCCGTCTTTCGGAGCTTCCGGAAATAAGAAAAAGATAAGACTACACACGTAGTGGCTTCTTGGCAAGGCTATAAGGACGCGGGTTCGATTCCCGCCACCTCCACCAGTTAAAAAACAGCAATTAAAATATCTTCGTCAGTCAGAAAATTTATTAGCGTTATCAGATCTTGCTTTGAGAGTTTTATGCTCAGCTTTTCTAAAACAGATTTCAATCTGGATGGTTTTTTGAACTGGCCTAAAAGCGATGCAGCCTCCTTTTTAGTTGAAAAATAAGTAATACCCTTAAGAATAATTTTTTTATCTTTACAGGAAGTAATGTCGGTAAAAAAGAGCTTCATGCCGTTATCTTCCTTTTTGAATGATTTCAGCTTAAGATAGGGATTGAGCATAAATTTATCATCGAGCGATATTCCTGCATCAAAAGAAAGTATTTCTACATCCTCATCCTGCTCCTGTCTTATTGAGCAAACCGGCTCAAGTTTAAAACCGTTATCGCAAGTGAAATTTCTACATACAATAGGCCTTTTCTGATAAATCCTGCAGCGGTTATTTTTATCCAGATAAACACAGGAGCCGTCATCTTTCTTTTTTAACCTATAAGCAACCTGCGGACAGGACTTTAACGGTTTAAGGCAGACTTTTCTATCCAAAGAACAATAAGCTTCCGATTCATATAATTTACTTTTATGCTCCTGGTAGGCCAGATTAATATCCCACTTCTTACAGCACATGGCCTTACATATATCCAGGTTATTGCAGCCTTTGTCTTTAAACTTCAATATATGCTTTTCGGGGATGATTTTCATATTTTCACCTTTTTCTGCTGTGGATAATCGTATTGATAAATTATATAATTAAATTATAATAATGATAAAGAGTCAAGTTTTAATTTTTTAAAAAAATGGAACAAGTAAGTAAAATAAACACCGGAAAGACTATTGTTTCAGCACGCGATATCTACTGCCGGCTAGAAGATAAATCCTGGTATAAGGTCTGCGAATATGATAGAGAAAAGGTTTTGGTATTCAACCAACCATTTACCTTTGAACAAATATGGCAAAACCCGAAACAGGAACCAAAAAACAGGGATATGGTCGAACGTTTCTGGAAAGAGCTCCTCATTCCCTTGCCGGCTGTATATCCGACCTGCTGGGGCTATGCCCTGACTTACCCCCTGCATCGCAAAGAAATAAAACTCAATAAATGGTTTAGTTTTGGCAAGATATCTTCAGCAATCGAGATATCTACCCAGATTATCCACAGGCCTTGTCTTGACTTTGAAGCAGAAATAGGAATTTTTACTCATAGACATACCCCTGGGAAATTCGCTTTTATAATGATAAATGACTTGACTGACCGGGAAATACAGCTTAAAACATACAATCCCAGGGATCCTATGCCCTCATTCTTGAAAGCAAAGAGTTTTGAAGGCTCATTAGGAGTCGGACCCTTAATTATGATTGCCGCTCAAGAAGCCTGGAACGAGCTAAAGATCGATCTGATCCTGAATAAAAAAGTCCGCCAAAATGTATACGCCAAAAACTGCCTTCTTAACCCTGAGCAATTTCATGAAGATGTATTTTTAAAAGACTTAAGCAGTGAGTGGGCTCTTATTGCGACCGGAACCGGCGGAGGAGTGCTCTTTCGTTCGCCTAATATGTTTGAAAAGCTTTTTTTCTTTACAAAATCAGGATTTTCAACTGAAAGGACAAAAAATCAATGGCTTAAAAAATTATCCTTTTTAAAGCCCGGGGACAAAATAGAGTTTTCCTCGAACCTCCTCGGGTACAGTTCTACATCTGTAAAAGAGGTTTTTAGATTTAATCAATAGGCTTTCAATATGTCTTTGCTTTTAAAATTACTTTTCCAGTCTATAGGCCCAAAAACCTATGATATTTTTATAGGAAACTGCCGGGAATCAATTTCTGTCCAGGATAGGTTGCTTAACTGGTTAATAAAAAAGAACAAGGAATGTGAGTACGGCAAATGCTATAACTTCAAATCCTTATCTGGATACAAAGATTTTCAAAAAAGGGTGCCAATAGTCAATTATGATGACATTTATCATTATGTAGAATCATCGCTTAATGGAAAAAAAGCACAATTGACAAGAGACCAGCCGATATTTTTTGCAACTACCAGCGGCACCACTGGCAAAGTAAAGTATATACCTGTTACAGCAGAAAGCAAATCGTCAAAATCTCAACTTTTAAGAGTCTGGTTTTCAAAATTCTTTATCGATCATCCTCATATATTAAACGGCAGGGTTTTATCAGTAATAAGCCCCGAAATTGACTCCTATTCTCCTTCAGGTATTCCTTGCGGAGCAGAGTCAGGCCACGGCTACCGGAATATGCCCAAAGCCACGGCAACCAGTTATTCCTGTCCTTATGACGTCTTCACCATCGACGACTTTGAGACTAAATACTATGTAATTCTGCGCATTGCTCTTTGTCAATATATAACCCTTATCTATTCAGTAAACCCGAGCAATGTCCTTTTGCTTACTCAGAAATTGT